>NZ_JBHXNP010000002.1:86988-194554 GCF_042719495.1 Streptomyces sp. NPDC058525 | reverse complement strand
GAGTGCGCGGCGGCCCGCGCCTCCACCTACCTCCTCCGGGACCTGGGGCGCGCCCGCGGCTACCGTCCGGCCTACCGCGCCGCCCGGGCGCCGGGGCGGCGCGTTAGGCCGGACGGTAGCCGGGAAAGCACCGCGTGTGCGGTCCTCCCCCGGCCGGCCACAGAGCCGACCTCGTGACTTTTGCCCGCCGTGCTCCCCGCAGGGCCTGCGGGTCCTTGCCTGGCCGGAGCGGCGGTGTCTAGCGTCGGGACATGACCACCGAGCCGCAGCGCTTCGAGATCCTGTTGGTACCCGAGCACGTCAAGAACCGGAGCGGAGCACCCCAGGCGGACCATCCCCTGCGATCGGCGGTGGTCGAGGCGACGGGCAAGACGGGCGCCTCCGGCTACCCCCGCTACGTCGGGGAGGGGATGGAGGCCGACATCGACCCGGCCACCCGCACGGTCGAGGCCGTCTTGGTGGACGGCTCGGAGCTGGACCCCGGGATGACGGCCCTGATCGCCCCGGAGACCGGAAAGGGCGCGTCGGGCCGGCGACAGTAGGGGGACGTGGGCCGAGCAGAACCGGCCATCGGGCGCCCGCCGTACGTACGGGCGGACCGCCCGCCGCCGTAGCCTCCGCGTACGGCCGCCCCGTGCGAAGGCGGCCGCACCCGAGCCACCTCCCTGCCCCGCCCACCCTGAGGTCGGCGGCGAGCTGCTCGTCCACGCGGTCACCGAGGGCCCCGAGGGCGAACGGCTGCCCGGCAACTTTCCCGAGTACCGGCTCATGCCGTGACGCGGCGGGCTCCTCCCCCGGGTGGGGGAGGAGCCCGGCGATCAGGTGGTCAGGTGGTCGGGTCGGGTGGCGGTCAGGTCACCTGGACGGTGACGTCGTCCACCACGAACGACGTCTGGAGGGACTGGTCCTCCGCGCCGTCGAACCGCAGGCTGACGGTCTGCCCGGCGAACCGTGCCAGGTCGTACGTCTTCTGCGCATAGCCGGTGTTGGCGTCCAGGTTGGAGAGGGTCTCCAGGGTCTGGCCGCCCACCGAGACGGTGAGCCGGTCGTAGACGACGTTCTCGTTCTCGTCCGTGTCGATGTGGAGGAAGAAGGAGAGCCGGTACGAGGTGCAGCCCGCCGGGACCGTCAGGGACTGCGCCGCGCTGTCCGCGTGGGACGATCCCCAGCCGTTCAGCCAGGCCATGTACCGGCCGGAGTGCGCGACCTGGCCGGACTGGCTGGTGATGACCCCGGTGGTCGCGGACCACGGGCTGCTGCCGTTCTCGAAGCCGCCGTTGGCCACGAGCTGGCGCGGGGTGCAGGTGCCGCCGCCACCGCTGACGGTCAGCGTGTAGGTGGTGGTGTGGCTGACGGTTCCGGAGCCGGTGACCGTCAGGGTGTAGGTACCGGGCGCGGTGCTCGCGCCGACCTGCACCGAGAGGGCCGAGGAGCTGCCGGACTGGACGGACGACGGGCTGAGCGTGGCGCTCACCCCGGCCGGGGCCCCGGAGACGGACAGGGCCACCGTCTGGGCGGCGCCGCTGACGGTCCGGGTGTTGACGGTGGCGGAGGCGGAGCCGCCGGGAGCCGCGGTGCCCGCGGACGGGCTGGCGGACAGGGAGAAGTCCTGTGCGGGCGTCTCACCGCCGACGGCCTGCTTCCACAGCGCGTAGGCGACGCCGTCGGCGCTGCGGTCCAGCACGGTGGCGTTGATGTTGTTCGTGGTGTCGCAGGAGCTGTGGTAGCAGGGGTCGTAGGCCGCGTTCGCGGTGCCTCCCCACTTGGCGGCCTGCGCCGAGGTCTTGCGGGCGCTGGCTCCGGCCGCGTAGCCGGAGGTGGGGATGCCCGCCTGCTGGAAGGAATAGTCGTCGCTGCGGCCCTGGCCCTCGGTGTTCTCCTCCGGCGCGAGGTTCAGCGAGGTCCAGTACGCCTTGAGCGGGGCCGCGGTGGCGGAGTTGAGGTTGCTGACGAAGTAGCCGCCGTTGGTGGAGCCGACCATGTCGAAGTTGTAGTAGCCCTTGATGGCCGAACGCTGGGCGGCGGTCAGCTGGTTCACGTAGAACTCGGAGCCGTTGAGGCCCTGCTCCTCGTCGGTCCACCAGGCGAACCGGACGTGCTTGGTCATGGTCGGGTTCTGCTGGGCGAGGGCGAGGGCGTTCTCCAGCAGGGTCGCGGAGCCCGAGCCGTTGTCGTTGATGCCGGGGCCGGCCGCGACGCCGTCGAGGTGGGCGCCGAACATGACCGTCTGGTCGGCGGGGCCGCCGGGCCAGTCGGCGATCAGGTTGTTGGACGGGTAGGTGCAGGTGGAGCAGTTCTGCTCGGTGACGGTGTAGCCGGCGGCCGTCAGCTTGCCCTTCACGTACGCCAGCGACTGGGTGTAGCCGGCGCTGCCGGCGCGGCGGTGGCCGCCGTTCTGGGTGGCGATGGTGTTCAACTGGGCCAGGTGCGCCCGTACGTTGGCGACGCTGATGTCCGGAGGGTCGTTGCCGGGCTGGGTCCCGCCGACGTTCAGCGTGTAGTCGACGGTGTGGGAGAGGGCGGCGCCCTGCCCCTTGACCACGACCGTGGAGGTGCCGGGCGCCGCGTTGGCGGTGGCGGTCAGCGTCAGCACGGAGGACTGGCCGGCCTGGACGGTGGCCGGGCTGAAGGAGGCGCTCACCCCGGCGGGCAGGCCGCTCGCCGTGAGCGTCACCGACTGGGCGACACCGGTCGTGACGCTGGTCGCGACCGTGGTGGTGGCCGAGGCGCCCTGCTGGACGGTGCCCGAGGACGGGTTCAGCGCCAGCGAGAAGTCGTTGTTCTGGCCGCTCGGGGTGCAGGTCGGGTCGGCTGGCTGCGCGGGCACGCTGATGGCGTCCCAGGCGGCCTTCGTCTTGGCGAAGAGGCCGCAGGTGGTGTCGAGGGACTTCGCCGAACCGAGCGTCGCCGTACGGTACTTCTTGTACGACATACCGCTGGTCTTGAGCAGCATCCCGCCGTAGAAGATCTTGCCGGCGTTCTGGATGCCCACGCCGGACAGCGTGGTCTGGTTGCAGGTGCTGCTGGACGGCTTGCCGCCGCCCGGGTTGGTGCCCTCGGCGAGCAGGTAGAACCAGTGGTTCATCGGGCCCGCCGCCGCGTGCACCTCGGTGCCGGGTATCGCCGAGCTGTAACAGGCCGGGTCGTTGTTCACGGCCGCCGGGTTGTACATGTTCCGGATCGGCCCGCGGCCCTGGAGGTTGATGACCTCGCCGACCGTGTAGTCCGGGGTGTCGTACGGGGACGGCTGGTTGATGTACGCCTCGGTCAGGGCCCCGAAGATGTCACCGGTGGCCTCGCCGAGCCCGGCCTCCTGGCCGCCCGTCCCGCCCGGGGTGTTGCTGTCGATGGCGTGCCCGTACTCGTGGGCGACCACGTCGACGCCCGCGATCCACTCGTTGGCACTGTTGCGGCCGATCGTGACCGAGCTGCCGTCCCAGTACGCGTTGAGCTCGTTCAGCCCGACCTTGGCGGGGAAGGTGCGCCCGTTGCCGCTGACGCCGTTGCGGCCCAGCCACTGGCCGAGCATGTCCCACTGCTTCTGCGCGGCGAACATCAGGTCGACGCAGCCGGTCTCCTTGCTCGTGGGGTTGCCGGTGCCCCAGGAGTCGGTGGACTTCGTGAAGACGGTCCCGGTGCTGTAGTCCGCGCAACTCAGCCCGGTGCGGTTCGGGTCGCGCAGGGTATAGGTGGAACCGGAGTTGGTGGTGTCGATGGTGAGCGGGCCGGGCCCGTTCCACTTGCTGCTGCCGCTGCCGGCGACCACGTCGTCGTAGCTGTCCACGAAGGCGCCGGTGCGTGCGTCGACGAAGACGTGCAGCTTGCTCGGCGCCGTCCGGGTCCGGCCCGACAGGACGGTCTCCCAGGCCAGGACCGGCTTGTCGTCCTTCAGCCGTACGACCAGCCGGCTGCTGTCGACCTTGTCGACGGAGGCCAGCCGCGCCCGTGAGGCGGTCTCGGCGTCCTTGGCTCCGACGGTCGGCCGGGTCGCCACCTCGATCCGTACGGAGGAGGCCGACTGCAGGGCCCGTACCCTGCCGTCCCCGTCGGCGAGCACGACCGCGTCGCCGCCGACGACCGGCAGGCCGCGGTAGCTGCGCTCGTACGCCACCGAGTAGAGGTCCTTGATCCAGGGGGTGACCTGGCGCCGTTCGTACTGCTCCTGCGAGGAGTTGACCAGGGAGTCGAGACCGCTGTCGACGGCCCGGTCGGCGGCGGCGACCGCGCGGGCGGCCGGGGTGTCCTGCGGGGACGGTGCGGGCTGCGCCTGCTGCGCTGCCGATGCCGTCCCGGCCAGGGTGCCGGCGAGACTCGCGGTCAGCGCCATCGCTGCCACGGCCGCCGTCCATCTGGTGGGCTGCAACGTCCACTCCGATCGTGGGGGTGGGTGGGGGGAGTGCGTGCTCGTTCGCGGCCGAGTATGGGCGTGGACATGACGGAAATGGGACATCTCGGCAGGCATAAGCCCGGAGTTATGGTGCGGTGGCGGCCCGCTGCGTACGCTGCCCGGATGCAGCTGGAGTTGAGGCACCTGCAAGCCGTCTGCCGGATCGCCGAGGCGGGCAGCCTGGGCGGTGCGGCGCGGCGGCTCGGGGTGTCCCAGCCCGCGCTCTCGGCGCAGCTGCGCCGCATCGAACGGGTCACCGGCGGCGAGCTGTTCGTGCGGGGCCGCAACGGGGTGGAGCCCACGGCGCTCGGCCAGTTCGTCCTCGCCAAGGCCCGCCGGGTGCTCGGCGAGATGGAGGCCCTGGGCGCTGAGGCGCGGGCCATCGCCACCGGCACCCCGCTGCGGCTGGGCTGCATCCTGCTCGTCCTGCTGGACGGACTGCTGGCCGAGACCGACCGGTCGATGTCCGGCCAGGAGATCACCGTGGACCTCGAGGACTCGGTGACCGCGCTGGCCCGGATGCTCGGCGCCGGCCGGTACGACGCCATCGTGTACGGGGAGGTCAACGAGCACGAGGTACCGCTCCCGGAGGGCACCCTGGCCCGGACGCTCATCCCCAGGGAGCCGTTCTGCATCCGCATGTCGGCGGCGCACCCGCTGGCCGGCTCGGACCGCATCGAACTGGCCGACCTCGCCGGCGAGTCGTGGATGACGCTGGTGGAGGACGACGACGGCGGCCCGGAGGCCCTGGTCGCCGCCTGCGCGAAGGCCGGGTTCGTACCGTCGCTGCGGCACCGGATCACCGACCGCAAGATGCACTACGACCTGATCGCGGCGGGGCGGGCCGTCTCCCTCAGCCAGCCGACGGCCCCGGCGGTGGCGGGCACGGTGATGCGGCCGCTCGCCGGGTCCCCCGTCACCGGCCGGATCCGGCTGGCCTGGAACCGCTCCGCGGTCTCGGCCGGACAGGCGGAGCTGCTCTACCGCGCCGCGGCCCGCGCCCATCTGGCCAATGTCGCCAACCACGGGTTCCACAAGGAGTGGTGGGACGCCCACCCGGAGGTGCATCCGCTCCTCGACTGACCGGGGGAGCGGACGCACCGCACGGGGCGCGCCGCGGGTGCGGGAGCCGGCTCAGGAGCCGTCGGCGAAGACCGCGTAGACGTCGCGCCGGCCCGCGTACTCGCTCAGGTTCCAGATCACGGACTCGCGGTAGGCCCAGTCGGCGGCATCGGAGCCGTGGAAGCTGAGGTCCTCGCAGCCCTTGCCGAGGCGGACCACGGTGGAGGGAGTGTCGGTGCCGGACACGACGGTGCGCAGGCTGCCGTTGGAGTCGGGGCCGTCGCTCGCCGACAGGTAGTGCCTGGTCTTCCGCGAGACCACGCCCTGGATCTTGCCTTGCTTGACCGTGACGGCCTCGGTGGCCGTGGTGGAGGCGAGTCCGCGGGTCGTGTAGTCGAGCGGCCAGCGCACGATCTTGGGCAGGGCCACCTTGGTTCCGTTGCCGTTCCAGCCGGTCCCGGTGTAGTCCACCGCGGGGCTGGTCAGGCTCTTCGCGTACTCGCTCACGGTGAGGTTGTCCGGGCTGGAGGCGCGGTCGAGGCCGATCGCCGAGAAGCGCAGCAGAGTGCCCGTGTTGTCGTAGGCCGCGCACTGCGGCAGGACGAAACGGTAGTCGTAGGCGTGGTAACTGCCGTCGGACTGGAGCCCGCAGGCGTCGGGGCGGCCGGTGGAGACTTCGAGGATGGCGTCCATGTCGAAGACCCGCAGGCCCTTGTACGTGTCCACGACGTACAGCCGGTTGCCGTACCACATGATGCCGCCGGCGTGCTTGCGGACCGGCTCGTAGGTGAAGGTGCCGCCGGCCCCGCGGACGGGCTCCACCAGCAGGACGTGCCGGTAGACGGGCGCGGCGGCCGAGGTGAGGTCGACGAAGCTGACGCGGATGCCCTTGTCGAGGGGGAAGTCGTCGACCTCGTCCTGGTCGGGGTCGGTCTCGAAGTACCAGGAGACCAGGACGACCCGCTTGCCGCCCGCCGGCCACAGACCGGCGCCGAGCGCGTCCGCGCTGGTGGTGATGCCCTGCGGGATCCACTCGACCGCGTCCTGGTCGCCCGGGTTCCAGGTGAAGCCGTGCGAGAAGCCGCCGATCCCCGCGGGGGCCGAGGAGAGGCGGGTCGCCTCGCGGTTGGCGAGGGCCAGTACGTCGGACACCTGGGCGCGGGGCAGGGTGCGGGCCAGGCCGGCTATGTGCTCTGCGAAGCGACCCGACGCGTTGGAGGTCCGCTCGGCGAGCGTGAACTGGCCCGGGGAGATGGTGGCCGCCTCGGCCGTGGCGGGGGCGAGGGCGGCGCCCGCGGCCGTGGCGAACGGCGCGGCGGCCATTCCCTTGATGATCGTCCTGCGTGACATGGTCATGTAGCGAGAATGTAGATCTTCGGATCGCGGCCGTGCAAACCCCGAACCACCGGGTACCCGAGTCCGGCTGACGGCACTTCACGGGCGTCCGCTCCCCGGGAGTGCGGGACGGGAGGCCCGGCCCCGTCCGGTGCGTGCGCGGACGGGGCCGGGCCGGGCCGGGCGCCGGGCCGTGCTCAGTGGAACAGCATGGAGGCGTCCCCGGCCGCGGTGGCGACCGACCCCGGACACAGGAAGCTGCCCGAGGTCTTGGTGGCCGTGAAGGGCCTGTTGGTGTACTTCCGGGTGGTTCCGTCCCGGTCCCACACCAGGTTCGTCGCCTTGTACCTACAGGAGATGAAGCTCTGCTTGCCCGTGATGTCGATGGCGTCCGTGCGCGCCACGGCGCCGGCGTCGTCGAAGGTGAAGGCGGGGTTGTTGTTGAGGGTGGCGGTGATGCCGCCGTTGCAGGCGAGGTTGCCGCCGGGCTTGTTGATCGTGGTGCGGTCGACGGTGAGGGCGTTCGGCGGGACGGCGCTGGTGCTCGCGTTGGTCCACGTGCAGGTGCTGCCGGCGACCACGATGACCCCGTCCGCCTTCTGGTCGACGGTGGGGCCTGCCGCGACGGCCGCCGTCGTACCGGCGACGGTTGCCGCGATCGCCAGTGCGGCGAGTCCTGTGAGGGTGGGGATGTGCCTCATGTCGCTCCTCCTTGCCACGTCCTTGTGGGGGTGATGCGAGGGCCCGGAGGCCTCGCGGGAGTGCGTCACGGAGAGTGGCACAGGGACCTTGAATTGTCAGGTGCAGCTCAACTACTGGCTTGAAGCCGCCCTTCGCCCTTCGAGGTGAACGTATTGAGCGTCTCGATCGATATCTCGTGAAAACGGTCTGTCTACTCGATTGTTATGTGCGTTCACCCTTGACGGCGATCGGTTTCGGACAAACGATGGTGCCCGTTCACCCCACTCCTTCCATACGAGGCCCCGTAGGAGCCGTGCCATGTCGCGCACTTCACGTTCGTTCCGCATAGCCGCCGCCACCGCGTCCCTCGCCGCCCTGGGGCTTCTGGCCACCGCCTGCGGTGGCGGCGACGGTTCCGGCCAGGCCGCGGGCGGCGGTACCGCCGCCCAGCCGGTGGAGATCACCTACTGGTCCTGGATGCCGGGCACGAAGCAGACGGCCGAGGCCTTCAACGCGAGCCACGACACCATCAAGGTCAAGTTCGCCGAGGTGCCCGCCGGCCAGTCCGGCGGCTACGACAAGCTCGCCGCCGCCGTGAAGGCCGGCAACGGCCCCGACGTGATGAACGTCGAGTACCAGGCCGTCCCCGACCTCGTCACCCAGGGGCTGCTCGCCGACTCCTCCAAGCTCCTCGGACCCACCGTCAAGAAGCAGCCCGCCCAGGTGCAGGCGCTCGTCACCCTCGGCGGAAAGCAGTGGGCGGCGCCCTTCGACGTGGGCCCGCAGATGCTCTACTACCGCAAGGACCTCTTCGAGCAGCACAAGATCGCCGTCCCCAAGACCTGGGCGGAGTTCAGAACGGCCGCCGAGGAGATCAAGAAGGCCGACCCCGAGGCGCGCATCACCTCGTTCTGGGGCGACGAGGCCGCGACCTGGGCGGGCCTTGCCCAGCAGGCCGGTGCCAAGTGGTACGGCACCGAGGGCGACGCCTGGAAGGTGAACATCAACGACGCCGCCACCAAGAAGGTCGCCGCGTACTGGGGCGACCTGGTCAAGAACGACCTGGTGTTCAACCACAAGGCGTGGAGCCCGGAGTCGACCAAGGCGGCCGCCGAGAACAAGGTCTACACCCGCCTCGGCGCCTCCTGGAGCGCGGGCGGCCTCAAGACCGAGCAGGCGAAGCAGGAGGGCAAGTGGGCCTCCGTCGCGCTCCCCGGCTGGGGTGACGGCAAGATCGGCATGGTGGGCGGCTCCTCCTTCGCCGTCATCAAGGACAGCAAGAAGGCCGAGGCCGCCGCCGAGTTCATCAAGTGGGCCACCACCAGCCCGGAGGCCGTCAAGGCCCGGCTGAGCATGGGCACCTCCAGCGCCATGCCCGCGGACGAGGCGCTCCGCGAGACGGCGAAGGCCTCCTTCGACACCAAGTTCTACGGCGGCCAGGACATCTACGCCACCGCCTCCGAGCAGGTCCCGAACATAGCCACCGGCTGGGTCTGGAGCCCGGTGCACAACGCGACCTCGGTCGAACTCGTCGCCGCCCTCGCCAAGGCCCAGGACGGCAACTTCGCCGCAGCGTTCGACACGGCGCAGGCCACGGCCGAGAAGCTGATCAACGACCGCGGTCTGAAGCTCGCGAAGTAGGAGGAGCGGACCGGCCGGGCCCGGCAGGCGCACGCACCGCACCCCACGGCACCGCACCCCACGGCACCGCACCCCACCGCGCCGCCGGGCCCCCGCCCCCATCCGCCCGTACGCCCGATCAGCGACTCCCCTTCCCCCGCCCGTCCTCACCCCCCCCCGGCCCCGGAGGTGCCCCGGTGACAGCACCGCTCGCCCCCAGCAGCACACGGCGCCCAGGCCGCAGCCGGCGCGGTCAGCGCACCGCCGCCGCCCTGCTCATCGGACCGTTCGTCCTGCTCTTCCTCGCCGTCATGGTCGTGCCCATCGGGTACGCGGCCTACCTGAGCCTGTTCCGCGAGCAGTCCTCCGGCCTCGGCTTCGGCGGAACGCAGACCTTCTTCAGCGGCATCGACAACTACGTCCGCGCACTGACCGCCCCCGCCCTGCAGACGGGCTTCCTGCACATCGCGGTGTACTGCGCGGTCTACATCCCCGTCATGATCGGCGGAGCCCTGGTCCTGGCCCTGCTCATCGACTCGGCCCTGGCCCGCGCCAAGCGGTTCTTCCAGCTCGCCGTCTTCCTGCCGCACGCGGTGCCCGGACTGATCGCCGCCATCATCTGGGTGTTCCTCTACACCCCCGGCCTCAGCCCCGTCCACCAGTTCCTCGACTGGGCCGGCGCCGAAGTCGACTTCTTCGGCGACGACGCCATCCTCTTCTCGATGGTCAACGCCACCACCTGGCAGTGGATCGGCTACAACATGGTGATCTTCTACGCGGCCCTGCAGGCGATCCCCCGCGAGACCCTGGAGGCCGCGATCGTCGACGGCTCGGGCGCCCTGCGCACCGCCCTGTCCGTCAAGATCCCCATGATCCGCTCCTCGGTGGTCCTCACCACCCTCTTCACCTGCATCGGCGCCATACAGCTGTTCACCGAACCGGAGACCTTCCGCTACGACGCCACCGGCCTGTCGCCCGAGTGGTCGCCGACGATGTTCATCTACCAGGCCGCCTTCTCCAAGCACGACTACGGGATCGCCGCCGCGGCCTCGCTCATCCTGGCCCTGCTCGGCGCCCTCCTGTCCTTCGTCGTCACCAGGCTCGGAAACCGGTGGAAGGAAGCATGAGCACCCTCACCGTGGACAAGACCACGCCCCCCGCGCCCGACGGCACCCCGCGCCGCCGCCCCCCGCACCCGCCGCGCCGCCCCCGCACCGGCGGCCGGATCCTCGCCTCGAAAGCCGCGGTCAACGGCCTCCTCGTCCTGATCGCGCTCTACACCCTGATGCCGCTCACCTGGCTGCTGTTCGCCGCGACCAAGAACAACGCGGACCTCTTCGGCAAACCCGGCTTCACCCTCGGCGACTTCAACCTGCTCGCCAACCTCGGCGACCTCTTCACGTACAACGACGGCATCTTCGGGCGCTGGCTCTTCAACAGCTTCGTCTACTCCGTGCTCGGGTCCCTCGCCTCGACCCTGCTGAGCCTCGGCGCCGGCTACGCCTTCGACAAGTACGACTTCCGGGGCAAGGAGAAGCTGTACGGCTTCATCCTCCTCGGCCTGCTCGTCCCCGCCACCGTCATCTCCCTTCCCATGTACCTGCTCGCCTCCAAGGTCGGCATCGTCAACAGCTACTGGGCCATCCTGATCCCCGGCCTGGTCAGCCCCTTCGGCGTCTACCTCTCCCGGATCTTCTCCGAGGGCTACGTCCCCGGCGAGACCCTGGAGGCCGCCCGCATGGACGGCGCCGGCGAACTGCGCATCTTCGGCTCCGTCGCCCTGCCGATGCTCGCACCCGCCTTCGTCACCGTCTTCCTCTTCTCCTTCACCGGCAGCTGGAACAGCTTCTTCCTCCCGCTGGTCATGCTCAACGACCACGACCTGTACCCGGTCGGGCTCGGCCTGTTCAACTGGAACGCCACCCTGACCCAGTACCCCGAGCAGTACGCCCTGCTCATCACCGGCTCCCTGGTCTCCGTCCTGCCGCTCGCCGTGGCCTTCCTCTGCCTCCAGCGCTTCTGGCGCTCGGGCCTGACCGCGGGCGCGGTGAAGTGACCGTGACCACCACCGCGCCCGTACGGCACCCCGGGCACCCGGCCGCCGCCCCGCCCCCGCGCACCCTGCTCGCCATGGGCGCCACCATCCACCGCACCCTGCTCGAAGCCGCCGCGTTCGAGCGGCTGCCCCGCATCGCGGACACCGACCCCGCACTGCTCGTCACCGACTACCGGGCCGCCGACCCGGAGCTGCTCGCCCGCACCGAGGTCCTCTTCACCCACTGGGGGTCCCCGGTCCTCGACGAGGACGCGCTGCGCCGGCTGCCCGCGCTCAAGGCCGTCGTCCACGCCGCCGGGTCCGTCAAACACCACGTCACCCCGGCCGTCTGGGAGCGGGGCATCACCGTCTCCTCCGCCGCGGACGCCAACGCCCAGCCCGTCGCCGAGTTCACCCTCGCCGCCATCCTGTTCGCGAACAAACGGGTCCTGGAGAGCGCCCGGCGCTACCGCCGCGAGCAGACGGCGTACGAACTCCTGCCGTACTTCGCCGGACACGGCAACTACCGCCGCACCGTGGGCATCGTCGGAGCCTCCCGCATCGGCCGCCGCGTCATCGAGCTGCTGCGCCCCTTCGACCTCGACGTGCTGCTGTACGACCCGTACGTGGACCCGGCGGAGGCCGCCGCCCTCGGCGTGTGCCCGCTCCCGCTCGGCGAACTCGTCTCGCGCAGCCACGTGGTCTCCATCCACGCACCCCAGCTTCCCGAGACCCACCACATGTTCGACGCGGAACTGCTCGGACGGCTCGCCGACGGCGCCACCCTCGTCAACACCGCCCGGGGCTCCCTCGTCGACACCGACGCCCTCGTTGCCGAGCTGCGGACCGGCCGCATCCACGCCGTCATCGACGTCACCGACCCCGAGGAGCCGCCCGCCGGCTCGCCCCTCTACACCCTGCCCAATGTGCTCCTCACCCCGCACATCGCGGGCTCACTGGGCAACGAGCTGACCCGTATGACGCATTGGGCGATCGACGAAGTGGAACGCTACGCACAGGGCCGCCCCTTCGCCCACGGCGTCGGCCCGGACGAGCTGCTGCGCTCGGCGTGACCCCGGCACGACATCCCGTAGGAGAACGGCCCGCCCATGACCAGCACCACCCCCGCCTCCGTCCCCACCCCCCACACCGCGTACGTCGAAGACCGGTCGCCCGGCAGCGGCCGGCTCGCACCCCGGGCTGCGCTCCGCTCCGACGCCCCGGACCTCGCACTCGACGGGCCGTGGCGCTTCCGGCTCGCCGCCGGACCCCACGACCTCAGCCCGGGGTTCGAGGCCCCAGGCTTCGACGACCACACCTGGGGCGAGCTGCCCGTACCGTCCTGCTGGCAGCTGCACGGCCACGGCGCCCCCGCCTACACCAACGTCACCTACCCCTTCCCGGTCGACCCGCCGCACGTCCCCGACGAGAACCCGACCGGCGAGTACCGCCGCGCCTTCACCCTCCCCGAGCCCTGGCCCGCCGACCGCACCGTCCTGCGCTTCGAGGGAGTCGACTCCTGCTTCGCCGTCTGGCTCAACGGGCAGCGCCTCGGCGACGGCAAGGGCAGCCGGCTGCCCACCGAGTTCGACGCCGGCGGCGCCCTGCGCCCCGGCCGCAACGTCCTCGCCGTCCGCGTCCACCAGTGGTCCGCGGGCAGCTACCTGGAGGACCAGGACATGTGGTGGCTGTCAGGCATCTTCCGGCCCGTCCGCCTCCTCGCCCGGCCCGAACAGCGCCTCGACGACGTGTTCGTGCACGCGGACTACGAGCACACCACCGGCCGCGGCACCCTCCGCGTGGACACCTCGGGAGCCGCCGCCCGCCTGCACGTCCCGGCACTCGGCCTGCACGACGCCGACCCGGCAGGCCCGCACACCCTCCCCGCCGTCCTGCCCTGGACCGCCGAACAGCCGCACCTCTACGAGGGCGAACTCGTCACCGCGGGCGAACGCGTGCGCATCCGCATCGGCTTCCGCACCGTCTCCGTCGAGGACGGGCTGCTGCGGGTCAACGGCCGTCCGCTGCTGCTGCGCGGGGTCAACCGCCACGAATGGGACCCGGACAGCGGCCGCACCCTCTCGTACGCGACCATGCGCCGCGACGTGCTGCTGATGAAACGGCACAACATCAACGCCGTCCGCACCAGCCACTACCCGCCCGACAGCGCCTTCCTGGACCTGTGCGACGAACTCGGCCTGTGGGTCGTCGACGAATGCGACCTGGAGACGCACGGGTTCGAGCCCCTCGGCCGGCGCGCCAACCCGAGCGACGACCCGCGCTGGGAGGAGGCGTACCTCGACCGGATGAGCCGCACGGTCGAACGGGACAAGAACCACCCCAGCGTCATCATGTGGTCCCTCGGCAACGAGAGCGGCACCGGCCGCAACCTCGCCGCCATGGCCGCCCTGACCCGGCGCCGGGACCCCTCGCGGCCCGTGCACTACGAGGGCGACCAGGACAGCGGCTACACCGACGTCTACAGCCGGATGTACGCCGATCACGCCGAGACCGAGCTGATCGGCCGCGGTGAGGAGCCGGCCACCACGGACCCGGCGCTCGACGCGCACCGCCGCGCCCTGCCCTTCATCCTGTGCGAATACGCGCACGCCATGGGCAACGGACCCGGCGGACTGGCCGAGTACCAGCGGCTCTTCGAGCGGTACCCGCGCCTGCAGGGCGGCTTCGTCTGGGAGTGGATCGACCACGGCATCGCCCGGCGGACCGGGGACGGGCGCACCCGCCACGCGTACGGGGGCGACTTCGGCGAGCCCGTCCACGACGGCAACTTCGTCGCCGACGGACTCCTCTTCCCCGACCGCACCCCCTCCCCGGGCCTGGCCGAGTACAAGAAGGTCATCGAGCCCGTCGCCATCGACCCGGACCCGGCGGGCGAGAGCATCCTGATCCGCAACGGGCACGACTTCCGCGACACCGCGCACCTGCGCTTCGACTGGCGGGCCGAGGTCGAGGGCGAACTCCTCGCGCAGGGCCCGCTGCCGGTCCCCGTCCTGCGGCCCGGCGAGCACATCCTGCTGCCGTGGCCCCCGCTGCCGCCCGCGAAGGACGCCGAACGGGCCTTCACCGTCACCGCGCGCCTGGCCCGCGACGAGCCCTGGGCCGGGGCGGGCCACGAGATCGCCTGGGGCCAGGCGGTGACGGCCCCCGCGCCGCCGCCGCGGCGCCGGCGCGCAGCCCTGTCCCGGCAGGGCGCCGACCTCCTGGTCGGGCCCGGCCGGTTCGACGCGGCCACCGGGAGCCTGCGCGCCCTCGGCGGACTGCCGCTCGACCCGCCCGCCCTCGAACTGTGGCGCGCCCCCACCGACAACGACCGGCTCGGCGACCGGGCGGCCGACGGCTGGCACGCCCTCGGACTGCACCGGCTCACCGCCCGGGTGACCGCGCTGGACGCCTCCCACGACGCCCTCACCGTCACCACCCGGGTGGCGCCCGCGGGCACCGACGCCGCGATGCGCACCACCTACGGCTGGCACACCGACGGCTCCACCCTGTGGCTCGACCTCACCGTCGTGCCCGAGGGGGACTGGCCGGGCCCGCTCCCGCGCATCGGACTGCGCACGGCCCTGCCCGGCTGGATCGACACCGTGGACTGGTACGGGCTCGGCCCGGGAGAGGCGTACCGCGACTCGGCGGCCGCGGCCCGGCTGGGACTCCACCGGCGCACGGTCGACGCGTGGCAGACCCCGTACGTGCGTCCGCAGGAGAACGGCAACCGGCACCGGGTGCGCTGGGCCCGGCTGACGGGCGCGGACGGCGGACTGCTGGTGACCGGGGCGCCCTGGTACGACCTGACCGTCCGCCGCTGGACGCAGGCCGAACTCGCCGCCGCCCGGCACACCACCGACCTCACGGCCGGCGAGCGGGTCCACGTCCACCTCGACGCCGCACACCACGGACTCGGCACGGCCTCGTGCGGGCCGGGCCAGCTGCCCGAGCACGCGCTGCGCGCCCGGCCGACGGCGCTCCGGCTCGGTTTCGCCCCGGCGGGCTGAGCTCAGACGGCGAAGTCGCGGGCGAAGCCCTCGCGGAACCCGGGCCGGGCCACCGCCTGCTCGAAGGCGCGGGCGGCACGGTCGAGGGCGGCCTCGTTCTCCTGGGCGGCGGTGAGTTGGGCCAGGTACGCGCGCAGGCTCAGTCCACGGGCCGCGGCGAGCGCGGCGAGGCGGTCGTGGACATCGGTGTCGACCTCGACTGTGGTGGTGTCAGCCATGGTCCGAGTATGCGCCGTCCGAGGTGCCGACGGGGTGGTTACGGATGCGCTCACCGGGCAGGCGAGGGGGTGCGGCGGGACGGGCCCGCCGTCCCCGCCCGACCGGAGGAGCTGTTTCGCGTGACGGAGCATGTGTGGAGTTTCCGGCCGGCCTCCGGGCACCTGGCCGGCACCGATCTGACGGGCTACACGGTCGAGGCGACGGACGGCCGCATCGGAAAGGTCGACCAGCACAACGACGAGGCAGGCGACGCCTATCTGGTGGTCGACACCGGCGTGTGGATCTTCGGCAGGGAGGTCCTCGTCCCGGCGGGCGC
Source organism: Streptomyces sp. NPDC058525 (assembly GCF_042719495.1). Lineage (NCBI taxonomy): Bacteria > Bacillati > Actinomycetota > Actinomycetes > Kitasatosporales > Streptomycetaceae > Streptomyces > Streptomyces sp. NPDC058525. The sequence continues at coordinate 178,886 of NZ_JBHXNP010000002.1, read as the reverse complement.
GGTGACCCGCGTCGACCCGGAGACCCGGACGGTGTACGTGGACGGAACCAGGCAGCAGATCAAGGCCGCACCGGAGTTCCTCCGCGAGCGGCACCTCGGCGACCCGGACTACCGCGAGGCGCTGGTCACCTACTGGGCCGTGGGCCCGTTCGGCGGCCCGTTCGGCGGGAACCGCGTCTAGTACGACCGTCCGGGGAGGGCGGCGTCAGGCGGGCTGCCGGGCGGGTTCGAGCAGGTTCGCGCGCAGGGCCGCGACCAGGTTCTCGTCCGCGCCCAACAGGTCGGCGGCGTAGGCCCGTACGGACCCGTGCTCGCGGGCCAGGGCGGCGAGGAACAGGCGCATCACCTCGGCCGGGGCCTGCCCGTATCCCGGCCAGGCCGGCTCCTGGCCGGGGTGGTCCGCCCGCCAGTCCGCGAGCAGCCGGCCGGTCGCGAGCCCGGTGAGGGCGAAGTCCTCGACGACGACCTCCTCGGGGACGCCGAGCAGGTCCAGGACCACGGCCGCCAGCAGGCCGGTGCGGTCCTTGCCGGACGCGCAGTGGAATGCCACCGGGCCCTGCTGGGCGGCGATCACCTCCAGGGCCGTGCGCAGTTCGCCGACGCCGTCGTGCGCGACCTCCAGGTACCGCTCGGCGAGGTAGGGGCCGGTCTCGACGTCCGGGCCGAGGGCCGCCTGGTCGTACGGGCGGTGCTCGATGCTGAGGTGGTGGTAGGCGAGTGACGGGTGCTCGGGCACCCGGCCCTTCGCATCGATCTCCCAGGAGTACCGCAGGTCGATGACCGCCGCGACGCCGAGCTCCAGGAACCGCTCCCAGTCCCCGTCGCGCAGCTTGCCGAGGGAGTCGGACCGGTACAGCCGGCCCCAGCGCACCGCCTGGCCGTCCGCGGTCCGATAGCCGCCCAGGTCACGGAAGTTGTGCAGCCGCTCGAAGGATATGTGTCTGTCCACGGCGGCACTCTATGCCGTGACCGGCCGGCGGGGTCAGCCCGCCCACCGCCCGGTGAGGAAGGTGACGGCGACCACGGTGGCCAGCGGGGCCACGACGCACAGGTACGCCGTCAGCACCTGGGGGCGGCGCAGGCTCCAGGCGGCGAGGCCGATCCACAGCGGCCACCACAGAAGGGTGGAGCGGGGCACGGAGGTGTACCAGTAGGAGGTGCCCAGCGCCCACAGGGTGAGGCCGATGTACAGGACCTCGGGCCAGCGGCGGCGGCGTACGAGCAGGGCCAGGAGCACCACCCCGGTCACCATGGCCAGGAGCTCGGCCTGCCACATCAGGGCGTAGCCGGTGGGGTGGAGCTGGCCGAAGGCCGCCTCCCAGGTGTTGGCCCAGGCGTCCCACGGCGTGTGGAAGTCCCGGTACCAGCCGCGTTCCTGGGCGTGCTTCCAGGCCATCCAGTCCCCGGTCCGCGTCTGCAGGAACCAGCTGAACAGGGCGGGGGACAGGGCGGGCAGCACCAGCCAGGGCGCCGAACGCCAGGCCCGGCGCTCCCGTGCGGTCAGTACGAAGTTCAGGGCGAGCGCGGCCGCGAGGAAGAGCCCGGTGACGCGTACGGAGCAGGCCAGGCAGGCCAGCACCGCGGCGGCCGGCCAGTTCCGGTTCTGGGCGGCCAGCCAGGCGGGCAGGGCCAGCGCCAGGAACAGGGCCTCGGTGTAGCCGGCGGCGAGGAACACGGCGCACGGCGACAGCAGCAGGAAGAGCACCGTACGGCGGCCCGCGTCCGGGTCGGGCAGGTGGTGGCGGGCGATGCGCGCCAGCGCCAGGACGGCGACCCCGCCCGCGGCGAACGAGATCAGCGCTCCCGCGGCGGCCCAGTCGGGGACCACGGCGTGGACGGCGCGCAGGGTGAGGGGGAAGCCGGGGAGGAAGGCCTCCCGGTTGTCCCAGCCCGCCGTCCAGGGACCGGCCCGGCCGGGGAAGTAGCCGTCCTGGGCTATGTGGAGGTAGTGCACCCAGTCCCACTGCTGCCAGGGCGCCAGGAACGACGCGGGTTCCCGGGCCTGGCCGTCGGAGGGGAACAGCCAGCGGACGGCGCCCGCGGTGGTCCACAGGCCGACGCGGGTCAGCAGGTAGAGCCACAGCACCTCGAGGTCCGCACGGCCGGGGCGCCACGTGAGCACCGGCCGGCGCACGGCGGGCCGGAGGGGGACCTCGACGGGCGGCCGGGGCGGCGCGGAAACGGACATGAAGGGATCTCCTGCTCGGCTGAAGGCGTGCGGAACCGCCGGCCGTGGTTCCGGGGCCGGTGTCCGCTCAAGCGCTGGACGGGGGAAGGGCTACCGGGGCGGGCGCGTCGTGGGCAGGGAGGAGGTCTCCGCGCCCGAGGGGCCCGTGGCCGAGGTGCCGGTGGCCGGCGGGGGGCCCGGCGACGTGGACGTGCTCTGGGGCGGCCGGCGGGACATGCCCTCCGCCGTGGAGCTCGGTTCGGCCGACGGGCCCTGAGAGGTGGCGACGGGAGAGGGCGGCGCGGAAGAGGGGCTGGTCGCCGGGAGGACGGGCTCCCGGTCGTGCGGCAGCAGCGTGGCCACGGCGGTGCCGGTTCCGCCGATGACCAGCAGGCAGGCGGCCGCGACGGACACGATCCTGCGCCGCCGGGTCCGCTCGCCGCGCCGGGCGATGTCGGAGACGGGCGGGAGCACCGCACCGCTCTGCCCGGCGGAGGCGGCTTCCCGGAACAGGGACCGCAGCGGATCCTGGGCGTCATGCATCGGGTGCCTCCTCAATGCGGGGGTCCTGCAGCCGGCGGGAGAGGGCGGCCCGGCCCCGGGACAGGTGGGTCTTGACCGTGCTCGCGGACAGGGCGGTCTCGGCGGCTATCTGCTCGACCGTCAGATCGCACACGTAGTGCAGCGCCATCGTCCGGCGCTGCTTGAGCGGCAGTTGCCGCAGCGCGTCGACGAGGGCGACCGCCTCCGGCCCCGGACCCTCCACATGGCCCGCGGGGGCGGTGCGCTGCCAGGCCTCGGCACTGCGACGGCGCACGCGCCACCGGCTCACCGCGAGCCGCCAGGCGACGGTGCGGATCCACGCCTCGGGCCGGCCGTCCCGGTCCAGCTGACGGCGTCTGCCCCAGCCCCGGACGAAGGCCTCCTGCACCACGTCCTGCGCCTCGTGGTGGTCGCCGAGCATGACGTACAACTGGCCTGTCAGCCGTCCCGCCGCCTGTGCGTAGAACTGTTCGAACTCCTCGACGGTCAAAAATCGCTCCCGAACTCCATGTGTCCCTCTCACCAGGCATACGCCCGGCGACCAGCATCCGGTCGACACGGGCCGGCAGGAAATCGTGTGAGTGGCGTCACAGCGGTGGCGCGGTGTCATGATGCGCGGGTGCAGCGCAGGGTGAGGGCGGACGACGTGCGGGCCAGGGCCGGCGAGATCCTCGACGGCCTCGTGGCGTCGGGCCGGGAGAGCGGCCTCCAGGCGGCCGCCTACCTGGACGGCGAACCGCTGCTCGACGCGCACGCGGGCCGGGCGGACGGGCCGGGCGGCCGCCCGCTCACCTCCGGCACGCTGGTCCACAGCTTCTCGACCGGCAAGGGCTTCACCGCCACCCTCGTCCACGTCCTCGCCGAGCGCGGACTCCTCGACTACGACACCCCGATCGCCCGCTACTGGCCCGAGTTCGCCGAGCACGGCAAGGGGCGCGCCACCGTACGGCACGCCCTGACGCACGCCGTCGGAGTGCCGCAGCTGCCCGCCGCCGTCACCCCGGCAGAGCTGTGCGACTGGGACGCGATGTGCGCGGCCGTCGCCGCGCAGCGGCCGCTGTGGGAGCCCGGCACCGCCAGCGGGTACCACGGCTGGACCTTCGGCTGGATCCTCGGCGAGACCGTACGCCGGATCACCGGGCTGACCCCGGCCGACGCCCTGCGCAGGTACGTGACCGAGCCGCTGGGCATCGCCGACGAGCTGTACTTCGGCCTGCCGCGGAGCGAACTCGCCCGTACGGCCCCGCTGGTGGAAGGCGGCTGGGAGGCCTACCTGGAGGCGCTCCCGCCCACCGTGCCCTTCCGCCGCTACGTCGCGCCCAACCGGTCCGTGTGGACCACCGCCGAGCTCGCCAACCGCGCCTCGTACCTCCTCAGCGACCTGCCCGCCGGCGGCACCACCACGGCGCGGGCCGCCGCACGGCTGTACGCGGCGCTGCTCGGCGAGGTCGACGGGGTGCGGCTGCTCTCGCCGGAGCGCACGGCGTACGCCGCGGGCGTGGCCGTGGACGGGAAGGACCTCATGCTCATGGCCCGGCACGCCAAGGGGCTGGGCTACTTCCTCGGGCTGCCCGCCATGGCCGGGGAGCGCACCGCCTTCGGACACCACGGCAGCGGCGGCAGCATCGCCTTCGCCGACCGCGAGCGCGGGCTGTCCTTCGCCCTCACCCGTACCCGGCTGGTCAGCCCCCGGTCGGACACGACCGCCCGGCGCCTCTCGGACGCGATCCGCTCCGCCGTCGCGTAGACCGCTCTCCTCCCCGGCGGCGTCAGCCCGGCCCGGCGGCTTCAGCCCGCCCCGGGGGCGAGGCGCTCCAGCATCCGCGCGAGGGTGTCGCCGCTCTCGGGGTCGCGGACGGCGGGGTCCAGCCCGGCGGCCAGCAGGGCGTCGATCCCCGGGGTGTCGCCGTGCCGCGCGCGCTCGAAGACCTCCCGGCGCAGCGGTCGCAGGGCGCGCGGCAGCCGGCCCTGCCCCGTGGCCCACGCGCGCCGCACGGCGAAGCAGCCGGAGACGGCGCCGCCCAAGGCCGTCAGGGCCTGCTCGCGCTGCTGCTCCCGCGCGCTGTGCGGGATGCGGAGCTCCCCGTCGCGGAAGCCGACCAGGTGCCACTCGCCCCGGCACCTGACCCGCACCGGTTCGAGGACGGAGGCCGGTCCGGGCGGCCCGGCGACGAGGCCCGCGGCCGGGAACAGGGCGGCCGCCACCAGCGGGTGCAGTTCTTCCGGAGTGAGGCGGCCGGTGCGGACCAGCTGGAGGTCGGGCACGCGCCGCCACACCATGCCGGGGACCGTGGCTCCGGTGCTCGTGTACGAGGTCACCTGCGCGCGCAGGGCGGCGCCGGCTCCCGGGCCGGCGGCTTCGAGCACGACCTCGCCGCGGTACGTGCCCGGCAGCCGGAACCGGGCGGCGTACCCCGCCGCGATCAGGCGCGGCAGCTCCCGGACGAGCCGGGGCAGGTCCAGGGGCAGCGCCGAGACGATGGCTTCCGGCTGCCCCGGGCCCCACCGGGCGGGGAGCGCCCACGTGGCCGGGTCGACCTCCACGCCCGCGGCCGTGAAGGCCCCCACCGTGTCCCCGCGGGCCTGGAGGACCGCGATCCACTCCTCCCGGGCGGCCGGATCGGCGGGGCCGGGCTCGGTGTCGGGCAGCTCCCGGGCGCCGAGCGGAGTGCCGTCCGCGCGGAAGAAGGGGAGCCGGCCCGCGGCGCCGCCGCACCAGGCGCGGAGCTGCGGGGCGTACCGGGCGTCCCAGAAGTGGCGGGCCGCGGTCCAGTCGTCCACGAGGTACGCGCGGCGCAGGCCGGGGTCGTCGGCGGCCACGAAGTCCAGGACCGGCCGCTGCGGGGCGTCCCACGCGGGAGGGGTGCGGGCGACCAGGTACGACGCGGGGGAGCCGGGCTCGTGCCGGTGCTCGCGTCCGTACCCGTGCTCGCGCTCGTGCCCGCCTCCGCCGTAGCGGGCGAGGAGCACCACGCGGCCGCCCATCAGCATCGTGCCGGCGACGAGCGCCCGGGGCAGGTGCCAGCGCAGCAGGTCGGGTGCCAGGTGCGCGAGGTCGGCCTCGGCGGCGTCCCGTACGGCGTCCCCGTGCGCGGCCCCGATCCGGGCCGGGTCGAGGGCGACGTCCACCGCCGCGGCCGCGCAGGCCGCGCGCCAGTCCCCGGCCAGCCGGGCCGCGGTCGCGCCTTCGATCATCCAGCGCGGCACGGCGAAGCGCCGCACCCGGTGCCACAGCGCGACCTCCTCCACGGGGAGCCCGCCCACCAGCGGTCCTCTGCTCACAGGTCATCACCCTTCGGGGCGGCGGGGGGAGGGGCGGGAGGGTGGCAGGGCCGGTCGGATTCGAACCGACGTCCTCCGGCTGTGCAGGCCAGGTGCGACGACCTCTGCGCTACGGCCCTGCCGCCGGTGATCGTATCGACCGCCCGCCGCCTCTCATCGGTAGGAAATCTCCTACGTTTGACGCGTAGGGAATCGCCTACCTATGCTGGAGCCATGAACATCACGCACGCCTCCTTCGTCACCCTTCCCGTCACCGACCAGGACCGGGCCCTCGCCTTCTACACCGGCGTACTCGGCTTCGAGGTCCGCGCCGACCGCCAGGTCGGACCCATGCGCTGGCTGCAGGTCGCCCCTGCGGGAGCGCAGACCGTCTTCACGCTCTCGGGCCCGGGAATGGGCGATTTCACGCCCGGCTCCGAGCGGGGGATCATGTTGGTCACGGCCGACGTCGACGCCGACTGCGCGCGGCTCGCGGCGGCCGGTGTCGAGGTGAACGGACCGGACGAGGCCCCCTGGGGGCGGATGGCCGGCTTCCGCGACCTCGACGGCAACGCCCTGATGCTGCTGACGGAGAAGGAAGGCTTCTAGCGCCATGACCACGACGGGTGTCGCCGAAGACCGGGTGTTCGCAGCCCTCGCCAACGGCACCCGCCGCGAAGTCCTCCGCCTGCTGCGCGAGCGCGGCCCGCAGCCCGTCCAGTCCCTCGCCGACCACTTCGACATGCGCCGCCCCAGCCTCTCGGAACACCTGAAGGTGCTGCGGGAGGCCGGGCTCGTCTCGGAGGAACGCGCCGGCCGGCAGCGCATCTACCGCCTGGAGGCGGCGCCGCTGGCCGACGTACAGGACTGGCTCCATCCGTACGAGCGGTTCTGGCGCGACAGGCTCAAGGGCCTGGGCGACCTCCTTGACCGCATGCCCGACGAGGAGACATGACCTCAGCCTCCGGCCGGGGCTCCGACGAGGACCTCACCACGGTCCGCGTCGACCAGTTCCTGCCCCACCCGCCCGCGAAGGTCTGGCGCGCCCTCACCGAGCCCGACCTGATCGCCCAGTGGCTCATGCCCTCGGACTTCCGCCTCGAAGTCGGCCACCGCTACACGATGACCTCGCTGCCCCGGCCGAACACGGGCTACTCCGGCACGACGGCCGGCGAGGTGCTGGCCTACGAGACCGGGCGGATGCTCTCCGTCCGCTGGCGGGACGCGGCCGCCGCACCCGACGCCGGCGGGGCCGACTGGACCATCACCTGGACCCTCGAACCGGAGGGCCGCGGCACCAGGCTCTTCCTCCTCCACGAGGGCTTCGACCCGGACGACCCGGCCCAGATGACGGCCCGCACCGTCATGGGCGGCGGGTGGCGCAGCCACGTCATGGACGCCCTGCGCGCCGTACTGGAGCGGACCTGATCCGCACCGGCCTGACCTGGCCTCGCGGGCTACCAGCGGGCCGGGCTGGCCTGGGTCGCCACCGGCCCGGCCGGCGCCCCGGCCGGCGGCCCCGGGTGTGCTCCGTACGAGTTCACTTGGGGTGCCGTTCGGCCGTAGAGCCGAGTTCATGATCATCATTTTGGCTCCCGATCGTTTTGATACTGCCATCCGGGCGCGTGAGATCTGGGAGGGCAACGAATGCAACTGACCAAGGCGTGGGGCGTGGTGGCCGCCGTGACGGGAGCCATGCTGGTGGCCGCGGCGGCGCCGGGCCGGGCGTCCGACGCGGACCCCGCGGAGCACCCGGCCGGGCGCGGACCGAAGGAGGCCGCCGTCACCCTGCTGGTCGGACGGGCCGTGGACGACGGCGGCCGGACGGGCGTCGGCCGGTGCGCGGTGCACACCTCACGGCCCGGGCTGTGCGCCGGCTGGCGGGAGGAGCGGGTCCGGGCCACCGCCCGCGGCAGCGGCACGGTCCTGCGCATGCCGGCCCTCGGGGAGCCGGCCGGCGCCCGCGCGGACGCGCTGCCCACCGACGCCGGCGCGCCGCTGGAGATCGCCCTCGCGGAACCGGGCCGTCTCACCGACGTCACCGTGACCGACGGACACGGCCGCCACCTGGCCGGGGAGCTCAGTGCCGACAGCGGGCGCTGGCTCAACACCGAACCGCTGCGGGCCGGGGAGACGTACACCGTGCAGGTCGGCGCGCAGGACGCGGCCGGCACCCCGGTCGGCGTGACCATGGCCTTCAGGACCGCCCCGCCCGCCGACGGGGGCCGGCTGACGGCCGAGTTCGGGCCCCGCCCCGGGACGTACGGCGCCGGGGAGATCGTCACCGCGGACCTCAGCCGCCCGGTGCCCGCCGACGACCCGCTGGCCCGCGAGCGGGTGGAACGGGCCCTGCAGGTCACCTCGGAACCGCAGGTCGAGGGCGCCTGGCACTGGGTCGACCCGTCGACGCTGCACTACCGGCCCCGCACCTACTGGCCCGCCCACACCGTGGTCCGGGTGCGCAGCGGCCTCGACGGGGTCGAGCTCGGGGACCACGGCCACGGCGGCTCCTCGGAGCCGCTGGAGTTTACCGTCGCGGACCGGATCGAGGCCGTCACCGACTCCGCCGCCCACGAGATGACCGTACGCCGCAACGGACGGGTCATCAGGACCATCCCGGTCACCACCGGAAAGCCCGGGTTCCGGACGCGGGCCGGCGTCAAGGTCGTGCTGCGCAAGGAGTCCAAGGTCCGGATGCGGGGCGACAGCGTCGGGATCAAGCGCGGCACCAAGGAGTTCTACGACCTGCCCGTCCGCTACGCGACCCGGGTGACGTGGAGCGGCGAGTACATCCACGCCGCGCCCTGGTCGGTCGAGGCGCAGGGCGAGGCGAACGTCAGCCACGGCTGCACCGGCATGAGCACCGAGGACGCCGCCTGGTTCTTCGAGACGGTGCGCGAAGGGGACATCGTCGAGGTGGTCAACAGCGGCGGCGAGCAGATGACCCCCTTCGACAACGGGTTCGGCGACTGGAACGTGGACTGGGGGAGCTGGCTGGCCGGCAGCGCCCTGGCCGCCGCCGACGCGCGCCGGCACGGTGCGGCCCCGCTCGCACCGGCCCGCCTGCATCCGACCACCTGATCCGACCACCTGATCCGACCACCTGATCCGGCCACCTGATCCGGCCGCCCGGTCCGCCCACCCGAACCGACCGCCTCGACCGGCGGCCACCTGATCGGAATCGCCGACGCCGGGCCGCGTCCGTTGGCATCATGGTCGCGGCGGGCCGGACGGACGGGGTGGGGTGGCGGAGCCGTGGGCGGTACGGGGATGCACGGCCGGGATCGGCCGCAGGACGAGCCGCGGCGCGAGCCGGTCGGTGAACTGGCCGAGCGGGTCGCCCTGCTCGCGGACCAGGCCGGAGCGGACTCGGCGGCCTCGCTGATCCGCCGGGCCGCCCGCAGGGCCGAATCGCCGCTGGCCCGGATCTGCGTCATCGGCGGCAGCAACGTCGGCAAGTCCCGGCTCGTCAACGAACTGGTCGGCACGGACTGCCTGCCCGTGTCCGTCCGCCCGACGAAGGGCCCGCCCGTAGCCGTCCGCCCGGCCCCCGCCGCCGCTGCGGCGGACCCCGGCCCCGCGGACCACCCCGGCCCCGAGTCCTCCGACCCGGCGCAGCCGCACACCGTACGGGTCCCGGTGCCGGCGGATTCGTGGCTGGCCCGGGCCGGGGTGGAACTCGTCGACACGCCCGGCTGGGAGGGCTGGTCCGGGGTACGGCAGCCCGACACCGCGGCCCTCGCCCGGATCGTGGCCGACGGGGACGTGGTGGTCGTGGTCACCGAGGCCCGCCGGGCGATGCTCGCCACCGAACAGGCCAGGATCAAGGCGCTGGCCGCCGCCCCGCACACCCCGCCGCTCGCGGTCGTCGTCACCAAGCTCGACGAGGTCGAGGACGAGGCGGCCGACATCATGCGCCGCGTCCGGCACCTCGTCGGGATCCTCGCGCCCGAGGCGCTGGTGGAGCCCGGACCGGTGCGCACCTCCGGTACGGAGTCGGCCGAAACGGCGGACGGCATCGACCGGCTGCGCTCGGTGCTCGCCCAACTGGCCGGCGTACGGCTGCGCCGCGCGTTACGGACGATCCGCAGGCTGTACCTCCTCGCGGCCACCTGCGACCTGGTCGAAGAGGCCGCCGCCCGGGCCCTGGCGGACGCTGACCGCTCCGATCCGGTCCGGGCGCGAGCCGCACAGATCTGGCACACGGCCCACGAGAGCGCCCGCTTCCACTGGATCGTGCTCAGCGCCGACGTGGGGGATTGGCGCGCCGCGCTCGTCGCGGCGATAGCCGCCGAGGCCCGCCGCCGCCGGGCCGCCGCGACGCGCGAACTCGCCTCCCGGCTCTCCGGGATGCTGGAGACCCCGGAGGAACAGCACTTCATCCGGCTGCACACGATCCCGTACACCGCGGAAGCGCTCCAGTGCTTCGAATCCTGGATCACCGTGACCGTCGACCGGGTGCTCGAACAGGACACCCGCCGGCTGCGCGACATCCTGCTGCGCAACCGGCCCGGCGAGGAGCTCTTCCAGGGACTCGCCGCCCCCGACACCCGGCGGATCGTGCCGACGGCGGCCCTGCCCGGCGTCGCCGACACCGCGGCGGCCGCCGAATCGCAGAACGCGACCGGCTGGGACGCCTCCTGGCTGCCGGAGTTCGTCGGCACCGCCATCGAGAGCGTGCTGACCCCCGTCTCCACCGAGGTCGTCGCCCAGATCGCCGGAGCGGCCGGGACGGCACTGGTCACCGAGGCCCTCGAACACGGCCAGGCGGAGCGCCGCGAACGCACCATCGACGACCTGGAGCGGATCGTCGAAGCCGCGTTCACGGAACAGGTGGCCCGTACGGACGCACGCATCGGCCAGGTGTACGACCGCCTGCTGAGCGAGGCCCGGGACCGCGACGAGCAGTGGTGGCGGCTGCACACGACGGCCGTCGCCGCCCGCCCGGACTCCTTCGGGCACTGGAACTCGCTGCGCGGCACCGCACGGTCGCTGAGCCGTGCCGTACACGCCCACCTCTCCCCCCTGGAAGGGGCCTGATGGACCACGAGACCCCGCAGTCGTCGCCCGGCCAGGAGTCCCCGGCCACGCACTTCCGCGGCTGGAGCGACAACATCGGAGCGCTGCGCTCCTACTACCGGCGACTGCACGAGGTGGCCGGCGAGGCGGCGGAGGCCGTCGCCCCGCCCGGCGGCCCGGTCGGGTCGCTGGAACTGGGCATCAACGGAGCGGTCTTCGAGCGCGAGACCTTCCGGATCATGGTGCTCGGCGAGTTCAGCAGCGGCAAGAGCACCCTGATCAACGCCCTGCTGGGGAAGCGGCTGCTGCCCACCAAGGCCAATCCGGCGACCGCGTTCACCACGGTCCTGCGCTGGGGCGAGACCGAGCGGGCCTGGCTCTACCGGGACGCGGACCGGCGGGGCGGCGAGAAGGCCGTCACCACCGAGGAGTTCAAGCGGGAGGTATCCCTCCAGATCGACGCCCACGGCGCGCCGCGGGCCCCCTCGTTCGCGCTGGCCGTCGTCGAACAGCCGCTGGAGCTGCTGCGCAGATCCGTGGAGATCGTCGACTCGGCGGGGATCAACGAGAGCCCGGACCGCGAGCTGGTGACCCTGAGGTACCTCGAGGAGGTGGACGCCGTCGTCTTCGTCACCGACGCGGGACGGCCGTTCACCCTCCACGAGACCGAGAACTACCTCGAGCGCGTCAAACGGCTCGGACACCGCGACATCTTCTTCGTGGTGAACCAGTTCGACCGGATCGAGGAGGAGGAGCGGGCGGAGGTGATGAGCCGCTGCCGCAACGCGGTGGCCGAGCTCAGCGGCGACCCCGACTCGACGGCGGCGCCCAACGTGTACTTCGTCAGCGCGCTCCAGGCGCTGAAGTCCCGGATCGAGGGGGACGAGCAGGGGCTGCGGGCCTCGGGCATCGGCCAGCTGGAGTCCGCGCTGGAGGTCTTCTGCATGCGCGACGCGGCCCGGGTGAAGTTCGTCCGGCTCGCCGAGTTCCTCCGGCACAACGCCGTCAACCTGCGCCTGCGGCTGCACGACGAGGGCGCGATCCTGATGAAGTCCACCGCGGAACTGCGCGAGCTGCTGGTCCGCAGCCAGGCCACCCAGGACCAGCTGCGCACCAGCGCCGACGCCATCCGCGACATCGTGGGCAGCAGGATCCTCGACATCGAGAACGAACTGCAGCTGCGGTTCGCGACGTTCCTGTCCGACACCAGCGGCCAGATCTCCGGCTGGCACGTCACGAGCGGCCCCGGCCGCTTCAGCCGGGCCGTCCGCTCCTTCACCAAGGACGGCCGGGTGGCGGCCCAGCACGAGCTCATGGACGCGTACACCGCCCAACTCCAGGAGCGGATGCAGGACTTCTGCGCCAACACCCTCGACCAGCTCATCGAACAGCGGCAGTCGGACCTGCTGCGCCAGCTCGAACCGCTGATCCGGGCGCACGAGGACCTCCTCGACAAGCTCCGCGCGGAGCTCACCGGCGCCCAGTCGGTCCGCGACCAGAACCACCTCCTCTACACCCTCGCCATCGCGGCGGGCAAGGGCAACGGCCGCAGCGGACGGCGGCGCCGGGACGACGTGCCGCTGATGTACCGGCCCAGCTCCCTCATGGCCATCGGCGCGGGCACCGGGGCGGCCGTCGCGGGCGGCACGGCCGCCGCCGCCACGGCAGGCCTGATCACCCTGGGGCTGACCATGCCCCCGCTCGGCGTCGCGATCGCCATCGGCGCCGCCGTCGGACCGCTCATGGCCTCCGGGGCGGTCCTCTTCGCCGACGGCAAACTGCAGGCCCGCGCGGCGCAGGAGTTCTCCGACCACGTCAAGGAGTCGGCGACGATGGCCGCGCGCCAGTACGCCGACAGCCGCGCGGCCGACCTGCGCGCCGTATGGGGCGGGATCAGCGAGACGCTCCACACCCAGCTCCAGGACCTCATCGGCATCGTCCAGCGCAACATCGACGAGTCCCGGCACGACGAGCGGAGCAAGGCGGTCCTGCGGGACCAGCTGTACACGTACGAACAGCGGATCACCGAGATCGAGCAGCTCATCGGAGGCTTCCTCCAGCCGTTCGTGTCGGAGGCCGAGCACGAGCAGCCCTGACACCCGGCGGCCCGCCGGGGCCGGCCGGGCCGGGCACACCCGTGTCGTACCACCCGAACGGGACCGCGGTGGGCCGATAGTGAGGCGGTGAGCGACTGGTCGCAGGGATCCGGGGAACCCGGTGTCGGAGAGAACGCCGCATGGTCCGGCCGCGAGGGCGCGCAGGCCTTCGCGGCGCTGGAGGCGGCCACGGACTGGCTCCTCGGGTACCCGTTCGTCTTCCGGGAGCTGTCCCGGCGTCTCGGCGGCGGCGGGGTGCTGGTGGACTACGGGTGCGGGCCGGGCAAGGTGGCCGGCCACGCGGCCCGGCGGCTGGGGGCGCGGGTGCTGGGCGTGGACACCTCGCCCGAGATGCTGGCGCTGGCCCGCGGCGCGGGCACGGCCGTGGCCGAGTACCACCTCGTACGGGACGGCCGCGCGGCCGGCCTCGCCGACGGCTGCGCGGACGCGGTGATGTGCAACCACGTGCTCGCCTCGCTGCCCGGCGAGGACGCGGTCCTCGCGGTGTTCACGGAGATCCGCCGGCTGCTGCGGCCCGGAGCCCCGCTCGTGCTGCTGGCCACCGACCCGGACTGCACGGGCAGGGACTACGCCTCGCTGCGCATCGGCAGCCCGGGCGAGGTCCACGGCCCGGGCGAGCGGCTGACCGTACGGCTCCGGCGCACCGACGGCTCCTGGCAGGAGGTGCGCAACCACGCGTGGCCCGTCGCGGTGATCCCGGCCCTGCTGGAGCGCAGCGGCTTCCGGGACGTCGTCCAGCACCGCCCGACCGTGGAGGAAGCGCTCGCCCTCGCCGATCCGGAGCTGCCGTCCGGCCACGACTGGGCGGCGGAGCGCACCCGGCCGCCGCTGGTGATCACCACGGCGACGGCGGCCTGAGCGGAGGCGGTCACTGCGGGTCCGCTGTCGGCGAAAGCCCCTGGGCCAAAGCCCGTTGCCCGTGCTGAGGTGGCCGGATGGACATCCTGGTATTGGGCGGAACGGCATGGGTGGGCCGCGAGATCTCGCGGCAGGCGCTGGCACGGGGGCACCGGGTGACGTGCCTGGCCCGCGGCGAGAGCGGCGAAGTCGCCGAGGGCGCCGCGCTGGTGAAGGCGGACCGGCGCGCGGCGTCGGCGTACGAGGGCCTGACGGGCCGGGACTGGGACGCGGTGGTCGAGGTGTCCTGGCAGCCCGGCTTCGTCCGAGGCGCACTGGAGGCGCTCGGCGGACGGGCCGGCCACTGGACGTACGTCTCCTCGGTCAGCGCGTACGCCTCGCACGCGCGGCCGGGCGCGGACGAGACGGCCGGACTGCTGCCGGCGGCCACCGCGGACGAGGTCGGCCGCGAGGAGTACGGGCAGGCCAAGGTGGCCTGCGAGCGGGCCGCGACGGCCGCGCTGGGCGACCGGCTGCTGATCGCGCGGGCCGGACTGATCGGCGGGCCGGGCGACCACAGCGGCCGGAGCGGGTACTGGGTCGGCCGTGCGGCCCGGGAGCCGCTCGCGCCGATGCTGGTGCCCGACCCGCTGGACGTCCCGACGCAGACGGTCGACGTACGGGACCTCGCGGCGTGGCTGCTCGACTGCGCGGAGCAGAAGACGACCGGCACGTACGACGCGGTCGGCCCGGAGGTGTCCTTCGCGGAGTGGCTCGCCCTGTCCCGGGAGATCGGCGGACACACCGGCCCGGTGGTTTCGGCCGGCCGCGACTGGCTGCTCGGTCAGGGGGTGGCCGAGTTCGCGGGCCCGGAGTCGCTGGCGATGTGGATGGCCGACCCGGAATGGGCCGGGATCGGCGCCCGCTCCGGCGCCGCCGCGCAGGCCGTCGGCCTGCGGCACCGCCCGCGGAGGGACCTCCTGGCGGACACCCTCGACTGGGAGCGCGCGACGGGCCTGTCCCGGCCCCGGCGGGCGGGCCTCAGCCCGGCCCGCGAACGCGAACTCCTGGCGGCGCTGGCGTAGCGGGCCCTCGGCGGGGCCGGCATGGCCGCGACCGGGGCCGCATGCCGGGGCCGCATGCCGGGCCGTATGCCGGGGACGCATGCCGGGGCGCGACCCCGTCGCAGCCCGGTGGCCAGGCCGCGCCCCGTACGGTGCTCCTGCCCAGGGCGCGCGGGGCCATGCGGCCCAGGGGCTCCGGCGGGGCCGACCGATGGAAGATCGGCGTCCGGGGCGGCCGGTCCCCGCGTGGCACGGCGGCGCCGGGGCCGGGGCGGGATACGACGGGTCACGGCGATGTCCCACCGACGGCGATGTCCCACCCGTCGAAGGGAGCCCGCGGTGGCGAGTGGAACCGAGGCTCCCGCCTCCTCCGTCACCCTCCGCGTCAACGGCACCGCACACACCCTGCGGCTCGACCACCGCGTCACCCTGCTCGACGCCCTGCGCGAGCACCTCGGCCTGACCGGGGCGAAGAAGGGGTGCGACCACGGCCAGTGCGGCGCCTGCACCGTGCTCCTCGACGGCCGCCGGGTGAACGCCTGCCTGCTGCTCGCCGTCGCGCAGGACGGCGCGCACGTCACCACCGTGGAAGGGCTCGCCGACCCCGTCGGCACCCCGCACCCGCTCCAGCGGGCCTTCGTCGAGCGCGACGCCCTCCAGTGCGGATTCTGCACGCCCGGCCAGCTCTGCTCCGCCGTCGGGGCCATCGCGGAGGCCGCCGAAGGCCACCCGTCGCACGCCACCCCCGCCACGGCCCTCGCCGGCAGCGGCCCCGTCGCACTGACCGACGAGGAGATCCGCGAACGGCTCAGCGGCAACCTCTGCCGCTGCGGCGCCTACCCCCGCATCGTCGACGCCGTACGGGACGTGACCGCGTGAAACCCTTCGCCTACGTGCGCGCGACCACCCTCCAGGAGGCGACCGCAGCCCACGCCGGCCTGCCCGGCTCGCGCTACCTGGCCGGCGGCACCAACCTCGTGGACCTGATGAAACGGGGCGTCGAACGCCCGGGCACCCTCGTCGACCTCGCACGGCTGCCCCTGAACGGCATCGAGGAGCTCCCCGACGGCACCCTGCGCATCGGCGGCACCGCGAGCAACACGGACGTCGCGGTCCACCCCCTCGTCCGCGCGCGGCACCCCGCCCTCACCCGGGCCCTGCTCGCGGGCGCGTCGGCGCAGCTGCGCAACGTGGCCACCACCGGCGGCAACCTGCTCCAGCGCACCCGGTGCGGCTACTTCCAGGACGTCTCCGCCGCCTGCAACAAGCGCGATCCGGGCTCCGGCTGCGCCGCCCGCGACGCGGTCCACCGCGACCACGCCGTACTGGGACACTCCGAGCACTGCATCGCCACCCACCCCTCCGACATGGCCGTCGCCCTCGCCGCCCTCGACGCCGGCATCGAACTGCACGGCGAGCAGGGCACCCGGACCGTGGCCGCGACCGCCTTCCACCGGCTGCCCGGCGAGCGGCCCGAGCAGGACACCGTCCTGCGGCACGGCGAGATCGTCACCGCGGTCCTGCTCCCCGCCGCCGCCCCCGGCGCCGTCTCCCTCTACCGCAAGGCCCGCGAACGGGCCTCCTACGCCTTCGCGCTGGCCTCGGTGGCCGCCGTACTCGAACTCGGCCCCGACGGCCGCCGCGTGCGGCGGGTCGCCCTCGCCTTCGGCGGCCTCGCCCACCGGCCCTGGCGGGCCGTCACGGCCGAGGCACGGCTGACCGGCACCGAGCCGACCGCCGGGGCGGTGCGGGAGGCCGTCGAGGCGGAACTGGCCCAGGCCCGGCCCCTGCGCGACAACGCGTACAAGATCACGCTCGCCCGCAGCCTCGCGTGCGACGCACTCGCCACGCTCGCCCGGCGGGCGCGGGACGGACGGCCCGGCAGCCCGCAGGAGCGCACCCCGTAGGAGCAGCGATGCCCGCCGACCACCCCCGACGCCCCGGACGCCCCGACTCCGTCCTCGGTACCCCCGCCGTCCGCTCCGAGGGCCCCGAAAAGGCCGCCGGCGCGGCCCGCTACGCCACCGACCACCATCCGCCCGGCCGCCTCCACGCCTGGCCGGTGCCCGCCCGCGTACCCCGGGGCCGCGTCACCGCCGTGGACACCGGCCCCTGCCTGGAGGTGCCCGGCGTCCTGGGCGTCCTCACCCCCGGCGACGCGCCCCGGCTGGGCCCCTCGGACGACCCCACGCTCCGGGTGCTCCAGAGCGACGAGGTCCCGCACCGCGGCTGGTACGTGGCCCTGGTGGTCGCCGAGACCCTCGAAGCGGCCAGGGCCGGCGCCGACGCCGTGCGGATCGGCTACGCGACCGAGGAGCACGACGGCACCCTGCGCGCCGGCCATCCCGGCGCCTACACGCCCGAGGAGGTCAACGGCGGCCATCCGGGCCTGCGGGAGCGGGGCGACCCGGACGCGGCCCTCGCCGCCGCACCCGTACGCGTCGACCGCGCCTACTCCGTGCCGCCCCTGCACAACCACCCGATGGAGCCGCACGCCGCCACCGCCGTGTGGGACGCGGACGGCGGGCACCTGACGGTGTGGGACTCCAGCCAGGGCGCGGGCGCCGTCCGCACGGCGCTGGCCTCGCTGTTCGCCCTGCCCGAGGAACGCGTCACGGTCATCAGCGAACACGTGGGCGGAGGGTTCGGCTGCAAGGGCACCCCGCGCCCGCACGTGGTGCTGGCCGCGATGGCCGCCCGCCGCTTCGGCCGTCCAGTGCAGCTCGCCCTGCCCCGGCGCCACCTGCCCTCCGTCGTCGGACACCGCGCGCCGACACTGCACCGGATCGGCCTCGGCGCCCGCCCCGACGGCACGCTGACCGCCCTCGTCCACGAGGTCACCACGCACACCTCCCGCGTCACGGAGTTCGTCGAACAGGCGGCCGTCCCGGCCCGCGTGATGTACGCCGTGCCGGACAGCCGCACGCTCCACAAGGCCGTCGCCCTGGACGTGCCCACGCCCTCCTGGATGCGCGCCCCGGGCGAGGCGCCGGGCATGTACGCCCTGGAGTCGGCCATGGACGAACTGGCCGACGCGCTGGGGATGGACCCGGTCGAGCTGCGGATCCGCAACGAGCCCGGCCTGGAACCCGACAGCGGCCGCCCCTTCAGCAGCCGCCACCTCGTGGAGTGCCTCCGGGAGGGCGCGGCCCGCTTCGGCTGGACCGCGGCCCGCGCCCCGCGCGCGGACGGACCGTTCCTGCACGGCGTGGGGATGGCCGCGGCCACCTATCCCGTGTACATCGCTCCCTCGGCCGCCCGCGCGCACGCCCGGCCCGACGGCAGCCGGCTCGTCGAGATCAACGCCACCGACATCGGCACGGGCGCCCGTACCGTCCTCGCCCAGGTGGCGGCCGAGGCCCTGGCTGTCCCGCTGGACTCCGTGACGGTGGCCATCGGCCGTACCGACCTGCCCCAGGCCTCCCTCGCCGGCGGATCCTGCGGCACCGCCTCCTGGGGCTGGGCCGTGCACGAGGCCTGCACCGCGCTGGCCGCCCGCCTCGCGGCCCACCGGGGCGCCCTGCCCGCCGAGGGGCTCTCCGCCTCGGCCGACACCACCGAGGCGGTCCGGCAGGGGTCCCCGTACGCCCGCCACGCCTTCGGCGCCCACTTCGCCGAGGTGCGGGTCGACACGGTCACCGGAGAGGTACGGGTACGCCGCCTGCTCGGCGTCTTCGCGGCCGGGCGCATCCTGAACCCGGTGACGGCCCGCTCCCAGTTCACCGGAGCGATGGTGATGGGCCTCGGCATGGCCCTGACCGAACGCGGCACGGTCGACCCCGTCCACGGCGGCTTCGCCGAGGACGACCTGGCGGCCTACCACGTGCCGGTCCACGCCGACGTGCCCGCGATCGAGGTCGGCTGGATCGACGAGCACGACGAGCACCTGAACCCGATGGGCAGCAAGGGCATCGGCGAGATCGGCATCGTCGGCACGGCCGCCGCGATCGGCAACGCCGTCTGCCGCGCCACCGGGCGCCGGCTGCGCGACCTCCCCCTCACCCCGGACCGGGTCCTGTCGGCCCTGGAAGCGGCCGGTTCCGCCGCGGAGACCGGCTGACCAGTGTGCTTTCCGCCCGCCGGGCGGGCCGGACGCGGGAGGCCGGAGGGCTGGAGGGCGCATTTGGGGGGACCATGAAATGAGCCGCGCCGGAAGGGAGCGCCTTGGATGGATGCGACGGAACCGTTCGGGGGAGGCCGGGCGGACACCGCGGGGCGCGTCGCGCCCGGGGTGTCCCCGCCGAGCGGGCTGCTCGACGTCCTGAGCGTCGCCGCGGTCGTCCTGGACGCGCAGGGGCGGGTCGCGCTGTGGAGCCCGCAGGCCGAGCAGCTGTTCGGATGGACGGCGAAGGAGGCCCTCGGCCGGCCCGCCGCACGGCTGCTGGCGTCCCAGGAGCACGTGGACCTGGTCCTGGAGCTCTTCGCCCGGGTGATGGGCGGCGCCGGGGACTGGGCCGGGGCGTTCCCCGTACGGCACAAGGACGGCAGCACGCGCCTGGTCGAGTTCCGCAACATGCGGCTGCTCGACGAGCACGGAGACCTCTACGCCCTCGGGATCGCCACGGACCGTACGCGCCTGCGCCGGCTCGAGCGGGACCTGGCCCTCTCCGCCCGTCTCGTCGCCCAGTCCCCGATCGGGCTGGCCGTCCTCGACACGGACCTGCGCTACGTCCTGGTCAACCCCTCGCTGGAGCGCATCAACGGGCTGCCCGCCGCCGAGCACATCGGACGCAGCGTCCGCGACGCGCTGTCCTTCCTCGACGACGCGGGGGCCGTGGAGGCGGCGATGCGCCAGGTGCTGGCCACGGGGACGCCGCTGGTCGAGCAGTTCACGGCCGGGCACACGCAGGGCGACCAGCACCACGAGCACGCCTGGTCGGTCTCGTACTACCGGCTGGAGGACGCCACCGGGCGGGTGCTGGGCCTCGCGACCTCCGTGGTCGACATCACGCAGAGTCACCAGGCGGCCAAGGAGATCGCCCACAGCCGCCGCCGCCTCGCCCTGATCGCGGACGCCACCGTCCGCATCGGCACCACCCTCGACCTGGACCAGACCGCCCGCGAGCTCGCCGACGTGGTCGTGCCCGAGCTCGCCGACATCGCCGCCGTCGACATCCTCGACTCCGTGCTCGAAGGCCGCCCCAGCCTGAAGTCGTCCGACCACGAACCGGCGGTGTTCCGGGCCCTGGCCTTGGCCTCGGCCTACCCGAGCGAGGCCGTGCGCGCCGCGGACCCGCCGGGCGACATCGCCCGCTACGAGGCGGACCGGCTGGTCACCCGGTCCGTGACCACCGGGCATCCGGTCCTGGTCGCGCACGTCCAGGCCCGGGACATCTCCCGCATCGCCCGCGACGACGACGCGGCCGCCCTGCTGGCCCGCGCCGGGCTGCGTTCGTACCTGGCCGTGCCGCTCATCGCCCGCGGCGAGGTGCTCGGCGCCCTCGACCTCAAGCGCACCCGCAATCCGCGGCCGTTCAACGACGACGACATCATCCTGGCCGGCGAACTGGCCGCCCGCGCCGCCGTGTGCATCGACAACGCCCGCTGGTACCGCAACGCGCACCACACCGCCCTCGCCCTCCAGCACCACCTCCTGCCGCACCACCCGCCGCCCACCCCCGGTCTCGAAGTCGCCTACCGGTACCGGCCCGCCGCGGCCACCAGCGAGATCGGCGGGGACTGGTTCGACGCCATCGCCCAGCCCGACGACACCACCGTCCTCGTCGTCGGGGACGTCATGGGCAGCGGCATCAACGCCGCCGCCGGGATGGGACAGCTGCGCACCGCCACCCGCACCCTCGCCGAACTGTCCCTCGACCCGACGCGCGTCCTCGAACAGCTGGACCGCACCACCAACGCCCTCGAGGAGACCATCGCCACCTGCGTCTACGCCGTCTACGACCCGCACCGCGCGCAGTGCCGCATCGCCGTCGCCGGACACCTCCCCCCGGTCCTGATCCGGTCCGGCCTGGCCCCCAGACTGCTGGACCTGCCCACCGGCACACCGCTGGGCGTGGGGGGCGTCCCCTTCGAGGTCACCTCCGTGCCCATGGAGCCCGGGGACCAGCTGGTCCTCTACACGGACGGGCTGGTCGAGACCCGGGACCGGCCCATCGACGAGCGCCTCGACCTCCTGCTGGAGCTGCTCGCCGACACCAGCCGCCCGCTGGAGGAGACCTGCGACCGGCTCCTGGACACCCTGCGCCGGCCGGACGACCACGACGACGTCGCCCTGGTCATCGCCCGCGCGAAGGCCCTGTGAGACCGGCGGACGGCCAGTGCCGGTGGTGCCGGTCGATGACGTAGTGGTGGCCGTGCCGCCAGCCGTCCGCGGCGGGCAGCGCACCGGCGAGGTGGGGGTGGTCCGGGGGCAGGTCGGGATGGACGTGTTCGAGCCGGGACGGATCGCGGGCCGGCCAGACGGCTGCGGCCGCCGCGGCGGCGGCCAGGGACAGGGCGCCGAGGACCAGCGCGGTCACCGGCAGCCCGGCCCCGGCGGCGAGCAGGCCCGCCAGGGGGTAGGTGAGCAGCCAGCAGCCGTGGGACAGGGCGAACCGCGCGGCGAACGCTCGCGGCAGGTCCGGGGCCGCGGCGGAGCGGCGGACCACCCGGCCGCCGGGGGTCAGTACGGCGCAGGAGGCGGCGCCGATCACGGCCCACCCCGCGAGGACCCCGGACCAGGACCAGCCGTCCGGCGCCCGCGCCGTGAGGACGGCGACGGCGGCCGGCACCACGGGAAGGGCGAAAGCGGCCGGGAGCATCACGGCCCGGTCGGTACGCCGGCGCAGCAGGCGCGGCAGGAGCAGCGCGGTCAGCACCGACCCCGCCCCGTACGCGCCGAGGGCCAGGGAGACGGCGCCCGCGGAACGGCCGAAGTGGCCCTGGACCAGGACGACGGTGTCGACGAAGACCATGGCTCCGGCGGCGGCCACCGCGAGGTCCAGGGCGAGCAGGGCCCGCAGCCGGGGCGTCGCCCAGAACAGCCGGGCGCCGAACGCGGCCCCGGCGAAGGCAGCCCCGGCGAAGGCGCCGCCGGTGCGCTCGACGGGTGCGGGCCGGGGCAGGGCGGTGGCGGCGACGAGGGCCGCCGAGGCGAGGAAGCCGAGGGAGGTGCCGGTGAAGAGCCATCCGTAGGAGACCAGCGTCAGCAGGGCGGCGGCCAGCGCGGGGCTGACCAGGCTCTCCAGGTCGTAGGCGAGCCGGGACAGCGCCAGGGCCCGGGTGTAGTCGCGTTCGGCGGGCAGCAGCTCGGGGACGGTCGCCTGGAAGACGGGGGTGAAGGTGGCCGAGGCCGCCTGGAGCACGAAGACCAGGAGGTGGATCTGCCAGATCTCGCTGACGAACGGCAGGGCCAGGGCGACCGCGGCGCGGACGAGGTCCGTCGCAGCCAAGATGGTGCGCCGTGGGATCCGGTCGGCGAGCGCGCCGGCCAGCGGGGCGATGCCGACGCAGGCGATCATCTTGATCGCCAGGGCGGTGCCCAGGACCGCCGAGGCCTCGTCCCCGGCCAGGTCGTAGGCCAGCAGGCCCAGCGCGACGGTGGCGAGTCCCGTGCCGGTCAGGGCGACGGCCTGAGCCGTGAACAGGCGCCGGTAGGCGCGGTTGCGCAGGACGGACAGCACCACACCAAGATAGCCATCATGTGCGCACCTGTGCACGTGTCGGGGCGCGGGTGGGCCGTCGGGTGCCAGTGGTGCTGTCAGTGGTGCTGTCAGTGGTGCTGTCGGTCGTGCTGTCAGTCGTGCGGCGGGAGCGACCGCAGCTGGTGGTCGGCCACGCTCAGGGCCTCGTCCACCAGCCGGCGCAGGTGCCCGTGCCGCAGGGCGTAGACCACGCGCCGCCCGTCCTTGCGGCTGGTGACCAGCCCGGCGAGGCGGAGCTTGGCGAGGTGCTGGCTCACGGAGGGCCGCGCGGCCCCGCAGGCCTCGGTGAGCGTGCCGACATCGGCCTCGCCCCGCCCCAGCTCGTCCAGCAGCGCCAGCCGGGTGGCATCCGCGAGCAGCGCCAGGACGGACACCGCGGCCGCCAGCCGCTCCTCCCGCGGCTGCGCATCGTGTGCACCTGCCGGGTGCGGGCTCGCGCTCATGCGCACATGGTAGGCGGGCCGGTCTCGTCGAGGGCCGCGAGCAGGTCCCGCGCTCCGGCCTGCGCCCGGGCCACGTCCACGCCTTCGCAGACCACCTCCAGACCGAGGGCGGCGGGACCGCCCCGTCGGCGGCAGTTCGAGCACCGCCGGCGCGAACTCCCGCGCGTGCGCGGCATCCTCGAAACCCAGCAGGTCGCTGAAGTCGGGCAGCGCCGCCAGCAGCAGCCAGCGCCGCGGCCGGCCCGCCGCGTCCGGTTCGTACGCCACGGACAGCGCGCTGGAGCCCTTGCCCGTGTGGTGCTCCCAGGCGTAGGTGAAGACCTGCTCGAAGTGCATGGCGTCCATGGTGTCCTGTGCCTCGGTTCCGGCCGTATGGAGGATCTGCGGGCAGATGTGTGGGCGGTGCCGGCGCAGCGGATACGGATGGTGGGTACCGCATCCGCTGTGTGAGGAGACCCGATGGCCTGCATCAACCGCCGTGACCTCGCCCTGCTGGCGCTGCGTGCCGGAACGGGCGCGGTGCTGATGGCGCACGGCACGCAGAAGCTCTTCGGCTGGTTCGGCGGGGCGGGCCTGGAGGGGACGGCGGCCGCGATGGAGCACATGGGTTTCCGGCCCGGGCGGCAGAGCGCGATCGCGGCCGGTCTGGGCGAGGCCGGGGGCGGGGCCCTGCTCGTCCTGGGCCTGGCCACACCGGCCGCCGGCGCCGCCGCGGCGGGGGCCATGGCCGGGGCCGTGTCGGTCCACGCACCCGCCGGGTTCTTCAACCAGGGCGGTGGCTTCGAGTATCCGGCCTTCCTCGGGTTCACCGCGGCGGCCGTCGGCCTCGCCGGACCGGGCCGGTACTCCGCCGACCACGCCACCCGGCACCACTTCGACCAGCCGTGGACGGTCGCGCTGGCCTTCGCGGGCAGTGCGCTCGCGGCCGCCGTGGTGGTCACCAAGCGCGCCAGGGCGCAGGAGGAGGAGCGGGCGCGGGGCGAGTGACGGCCGCCCGGGCCGCCGCCGGAGTCGCGGCGGGGGCCCGGGACGGGTCACGCCGCGGTGACCCTGGCCGCGAAGGCGTCCAGGTTGCCCGTCATGCGCGCGAGGCGCTCGTCCAGGGTGAGGGACTCCTCGTACCGCCCGTCCCGCAGCTTCGGCCGGCGCTTGCCCCGCACGTACAGGGGGCAGGCGAGGTCCGCGCACACGTAGACGCCGACCGTGTTGCCCTCCCGGCCGCGGGCGCCGGCCAGCGGGGCGGCGAGCAGGGTGACCCCGGACGACGCGTGGCCGGTCAGGCAGATCTGGCACAGGCTGGACTTCACCGCGCTGGTGCGGCCCACCGAGGGCACGCGCAGCGAGATCCCCACCGGACCCTGCGCTCCGGGCAGCACGAGATGGGCCCGCAGCGGCGCCCCCGGATCCACCCATCCCAGGAAGTCCAGGTCCTCCCAGGGCAGTTCGGCGAAGTCCAGCGGCAGCCGCAGCCGTGCTGCCTCGCCCTTGGTGCAGTTCACGAACGACGAGCGGATGCTTTTCTCAGTGAGTGGTTCCACGTGGATCGACCCTACGCACGCGCTGACCTGCGCGCATCCCAATATCAGGGTCCTCGGTGAGGAAGCTGCGCAGGTCGATGACGGTGTAGCCGGAGGCCTGCGCCGCGTCGATGATCCGGGGCAGGGCCTGGGCGTCGAGGACGACGCCGTCCCCGGTGCTGCCCACGTGCATCTGGATGATCGCGCCGGGCCTGAGGGCGTCGACGGCGCGCGCGACCGCCTTGTCCACGGTCATGCCGCCGGCCGGGCCGAGGTAGCCATTGGTGTCGGCGGTGAACTCGATCGCCGCGTAGCCGAGGTCGTTGACGTCGGCGACCGCGTCCCTGGTCGTCGCGCTGTACGGGAACCGGAAGAACGGCAGCGGCTCGGTCCCGGACGCCCTGCGGATCGCGGCGTCGGCGCTCCAGACCTCCTCCGCCCGCTCCTCGGTGCTCAGGTCCCTGAAGTAGGGATGGCTGTACGAGTGGTTGCCCAGGCCGTGCGCCGCGCCCATGGCCCGTACGGCGGCGGGATGGGAGTCGGCGAAGTCGCCCGTCGGGAAGAAGGTGGCGGGCAGTGCGCGGCGGCGCAGTTCGCCCAGCACCGTGTCCAGCCCGCTCCCGTCCCACGCGGCGTTGAAGGTGAGCGCGACGACCTTGAGCGTCGTGGGCAGCCGGCGGATCTCGGCGCCGAGCAGCGCGGCGGGCGGGCGCGGGCCGGTGGGCCGGGCGGGGGAGCCGGGGGCATCGGGGGCATCGGGCGCGGACTTCGGCGGTCCCGCGGACTTCGGCGGTCCGGGCGGGGCGGCCGCGGCGCCCGTGCACGGGGCCAGCCCCGCGGCCAGCAGTGCGGTCATCGCGGCTCGTCGTCCCGCATCCACCACGGTCTCTCCCTCCGGCACCGCGCCGCGGCGGCCGCGGCGTACCACGACTATGCGAGAGCGGGGCCGCGGCGCCCGGCCCGGACCTGCCGGGCACCCGGGTGATTCGAGTGGTCCGGCCGGCGCCGGGAGGAGCGGGCGTCAGGAGGGGCGTCAGGAGGGGCGGCGGCGCAGGTGGGCCGTGAGGTGGTGCTGGAGCGGCTGCCCCACCGCCGCCATGTCGTGGGTGACCGTGATCTCGTCGCCCCGGAGCGCGTAGTGCCGCCGGGTGCCGGTGACCTCCTTGGCCAGGGGCGTCAGCGCCACGTCCTTCGTCTCGATCTCGATCTCGGTGTCGGACACCCGCCCGACGTACGTCTCGACGATGCCGGTCGGATGGGCGAGGACGACCTCCAGGGACGCGTCGGGCGTCACCCGCCACCATCCGGCCTCGCGGCCCGCCGGGCGCACCGGGGTCCCCGAGGCGTCGATCAGCCACGCGCGGGCCTCGTAGCGCAGGAACGGGCGCCCGTCGTGGCTGAAGGTGATCTCCTGCTCGTACCGGAAGTCCTGCTCCAGGGTCGGGTACTCGCCCCGGCCCCGGCCGTGCCAGCGGCCGAGCAGGGGCAGCACGGGCCGCAGCAGCGGGTGCGGTTCGGGCCCCTCGCCGAGGACGTGGCTGTCCGGGTACGGATTCTCCTGCGGCGACTCGAACATCTGTGCACCTTGCCTGTTGTGACGGTTCTTCCGGGACACGCAGCCTAGTGCGGCGACCCGGTGCCGGTGCCGGTGCCGCTGCCCGTGCCGTCGCCGGACCGCTGCGGCGAGGCCCCGCCCCGCCCCCGTGGCCGGGGGGCGGGGCGGGGCGGTCGGCGGCTACCGGGCCCGCAGGGTCTGGGCGACCAGGGGCGGAACCGGCGCGAGGCCCGCCTGACGGGTGGTGAAGGTGCCCCGGCCCTGCGTACGGCCGCGCAGCCGGGACGCGTAGCCGAAGAGCTCGGCCAGCGGCACGGTCGCCGTGACCACCGCGCTGCCGGACCGGGAGGTGGACCCGCTGACCCGCCCGCGGCGGGCCGCGAGATCACCCAGCACCGCGCCCACGCCGTCCTCCGGGACCGTCACCGTGACCTCCGCGACCGGCTCCAGCAGCTCCACCGTGCTCACGCGCAGCGCCTCGCGCAGCGCGAACCGGCCCGCCGCGCGGAACGCCGGCTCCGAGGAGTCCTTGGAGTGCGTCGCCCCGTCGGTGAGCGTCACCCGCAGCCCGGTCACCGGGAACCCGCCGAGGGGGCCCTCGGCGAGGGCGTCACGGCAGCCGGCCTCCACGGCCCGCGCGTACTCCTGCGGCACCCGGCCGCCGACGACCGCCGAGCGGAACTCGAAGCCCGTCATCCCTTCCTCCAGCGGTTCGACATCGATGACGACGTGCGCGAACTGCCCCGCACCGCCGTCCTGTTTGACGTGCCGGTACACCAGGCCGGTCACCCCGCGCACGACGGTCTCCCGGTAGGAGACCTGCGGACGCCCGACGACGACCTCCACCCCGTGGCCGCTGCGGAGCTTCTCCACGGCCACCTCCAGGTGGAGTTCGCCCAGACCCGACAGCACGGTCTGGCCGGTCTCCGCGTCGGACCGCACCACCAGCGACGGGTCCTCCTCGGCTAGCCGGGCCAGGGCCGACGCGAGCCGTCCCGTATCGGTGCCGCGGCGGGCCTCGACGGCCACCGACACCACCGGGTCGGCCACCGAGGGCGGTTCGAGGACCAGCGGAGCCCCCGGAGCGCACAGGGTCGTACCGGCCCGGGCGGCCTTCACCCCGACCACGGCGACGATGTCACCGGCCACCGCCTCCTCCCGTTCCTCGTGCCGGTCGGCCTGCACCCGCAGGATCCGGCCCACCCGCTCGGTGCGGCCCGTACCCGCGTCCAGTACGGACTCGCCCCTGCGCAGCGTGCCCGCGTAGACCCGCAGGTGGGTCAGGCGCCCGGTCGGTGTCGCCGTCACCTTGAAGGCGAGGGCCGCGAACGGCTCCGCCGGGTCGGGCGCGCGCTCCACCTCCGCGCCGTCCGCCGTCCCGCGCACCGGCGGCATGTCGGCGGGCGACGGCAGGTAGGCGAGGACCGCGTCCAGCAGCGGCTCGACCCCCCGGTTCTTGTACGCCGAGCCGCACAGCACGACGACTCCGTCGCCGCGCAGCGTCAGCTCGCGCAGGCCGCGGACCAGGGTCCGTTCGGTCAGCGCCGACGTCGCGCAGAACTCCTCCAGCGCCTGCGCGTCGAGCTCGGCCACCGTCTCCTCGAGCAGCCTGCGCCGTCGGCCGGCCTCCTCGCGCAGCGGTTCGGGGACGGGCCCCGTCTCGTACGTGTCGGCGCCGGCGTGCCAGATCAGGGCGCGCATCGCCAGCAGGTCGACGACGCCGGTGAAGGCGTCCTCGCTGCCGATGGGCAGCTGGACCACCAGCGGTACGGCGCCCAGGCGTTCGCGGATCGAGGTGACCGCCGTGTCGAGATCGGCGCCCGCCCGGTCCAGCTTGTTGACGAACGCGATCCGCGGCACGCCGTGCCGGTCGGCCTGCCGCCACACCGACTCGCTCTGCGGTTCGACGCCGGCCACGGCGTCGAAGACCGCGACGGCCCCGTCCAGCACCCGCAGGGAGCGCTCGACCTCGTCGGAGAAGTCGACGTGGCCGGGGGTGTCGATGAGGTTCACGCGGTGTCCGTCCCAGGTGCAGCTGACGGCCGCGGCGAAGATGGTGATGCCGCGGTCGCGCTCCTGGGCGTCGTAGTCGGTGACGGTCGTGCCCTCGTGGACCTCGCCCCGCTTGTGGATGGCACCGGTCGCGAAGAGGATGCGCTCGGTGATCGTGGTCTTGCCGGCGTCGACATGGGCGAGGATGCCCAGGTTCCGGACGGTGGTGGCGGGGGAGGCGGTGGCGGCGGATCGCCGGTTGGTGCGCATGGCCCGAGGCCTTTCGAATGATGTCGAACGATGAGGAGAAGGGCGCGCGATTCCCGGACGGCGGAGCCCGGCGGCCCGCCCCGCGTGCGACGGCACCCGTACGGGCGCGGCAAGGGCAGGGCAGGGCAGGGGCGGGGAACTGAGGATGCGTCACGGGGAACGGTGGCGGCCGCGCGGCCGGCACCGTCAGGCGTGAGACACCGGGATCACGTCGTACCGGGACGGGGTGGCGAAGGCGCTCGCGGTGCGGTGAACGCACATGGCCCGGCTCCCCTTCTCTTCACTCGGCATGAGGCGCGCGCCGCTCTGTCGGCAGCGCGTGTGGCGAGTGTAGGGAACCGGATCGTGCCGGGGCACCGCATTTTCCGCCGGGGGGATGACCGAGGGCCCGGGGAGTGATGGTGCTCCCCGGACCCTGGGCCGCGGACACCGCGGGGACGCGAGTGTTTTCTGCGACGTACGGAGAAACGATCCGCCATGCAAAGGGTTACGCACCCGCTCCGCGGCGTTGCGCCGTACGATGCAATCAGGGAGGGAACGCGTCGTTCCGGGAGTGCGCGATGACCATCCGGCACCGATTCCATCTGGATCAGAACGGTCACTCGATCAGCGTGCTGTACGAGGGCCCGCGCCGGCCGGTCGAGGTGCTCGTCGACGGCAGGACCGTCGCCATGGGCCGCGCCCCCGGGGCCGCCCGCACCGTACTGACGGCCGAACTGCCCGGTGATCCGCCGCAGCCCTTCGCCATCGACCTCGCCTGCCCGCGCGACCCCGACGACAGTCCGGTGTGCGCCCTGATGGAGTCGGGCATGCGCTACCCCATGCCCGACGTACCGCTCCGCCCGGGCCGCTGAAGCCCCTTCCGCATGGCGTGGCGTGACGGCCCGGACGCGGAGAGTGTGCGAAGAAGGAGGGCATGGCTGAGAAGAAGACCATCACAGTGTTCGGTGCCACCGGCTCGCAGGGCGGCAGCCTGGTGCGGGCGATCCTGGCGGACCCCGGGAGCGGCTTCGCGGTGCGCGCCGTGACCCGCCGCGCGGACTCGCCGCAGGCCGCGGAGCTGACCCGGCTCGGGGCGCAGGTGGTCCAGGCGGACATGGACGACGAGTCGAGCCTGGCACCCGCCTTCGAGCACGCCTACGGGGCGTACCTGGTCACGAACTTCTGGGAGCACATGTCCGCCGAGCGCGAGAAGGCCCAGGCCCTGGCCCTCGCCCGGGCGGCCTCCCACGCCGGGATCCAGCACGCGATCTGGTCCACGCTGGAGGACACCCGCAGCTGCATCCCGGTCGAGGACCCGCGGATGCCCACGCTCCAGGAGCGGTACAAGGTGCCGCACTTCGACGGCAAGGCGGAGGCGGACCACTACTTCGCCGAGGAGGGCGTCCCCACCACCTTCCTGCGGACCACCTTCTTCTGGGAGAACCTGCTCACCACCTTCGCCCCGCGCCGCGCCGCGGACGGTGTCCTCGAGCTGGCCCTCCCGATGGGCGACAGCAGGCTCTCCGGCATCGCCGTGGCGGACGTCGGCAGGACCGCCCTGGCGGTCTTCGAGCGGGACACCGACCTGATCGCCGCCACCGTCAGCATCGCCGGCGAGCACCTCACGCTGGCCGAGATGGCCGCGGCCCTCACCGAGACGGTCGGCGAGACCGTGCGCTACCGCCCGCTGAGCGCGGACGCCTTCCGGGCCCAGGATTTCCCGGGCGCCGACGAGGCCGGGAACATGTTCCAGTACTACGCCGACTGCGCGGACCGTTTCACCGCGGCCCGCGACCTGACCGCCGTCCGCGAACTCGACCCCGGACTCCAGGACTTCGGGACCTGGCTCGCCGCCCACCGCGACGAACTGCGCACCGCGCTCGCCGAGTAGCCCGCGCGGGCCCGGTACCGCGCCGACCGGGCCCGCCCGGGCCCGCCCGGTCCGCTGTCGGCGGCACACGGCATGCTGAGCCCGTGCAGATTCCGCAGCAGGTTCTTCATGTCCCGGGCGGCACGGGCCGGATGGTGGTGTGCGGCGACGACGGTCTGGCCCGGAGGCTGGCGGCCGAACTCGGCGACATGTACGGGGAACGCGTCACGCTGGTCGTGCCGCCCGCGAGCGAGCCGCCGCTCGCGGTGGGACCGACGGCCAGGCGCGGGCGCTGGGGGCGCACCTCGGCGTCCCGGGTGCTGCGCGGACCGGCGGGGGAGCGGCCGCCGGAGGAGCCGCGGATCGTGGAGGCCGCGGAGCCGGACGAGGAGGTGCTGGCCGCCGTGGTGGCCGGCGCCGCCGGGCTCGCGCTCGTCTACGAGGACGACGACCGCAACGTACGGGCCGCCCTGGTGGCCCGGCGGCTCAACCCCGGGCTGCGGCTGGTGATCCGGCTCTACAACCGCAAGCTCGGCGAGCACCTCGAGGACCTGCTGGACCAGGCGGCGATCGTCGCCGGACCGGGGAGCCGCCCGCGCGACCGGGACTCCGTCACCACCGTGCTGTCCGACGCCGACACGGCCGCACCCGCCCTCGCCGCGAGCGCGGTCGCCGGTACGAGCAAGGTGGTCCAGGCGGACGGCCTGCTGCTGCGCGCGGTGGAGCGTACGCCTCCGGGCCGCGGCGAGACGGCCGACCCCGGTCTGTGCACCCTCGCCCTGCTGTCCGCGACGTCCACCGACCCGGCCGGCAGCGAGAGTTCGGTGCTCGGCGGAGAGCGCGGACTGCAACTGCTGCCCGACGACCGTGCGGTGGCGGCCGCGACGGGACGCGGCATCGTGGCCCTGGAAACGGTGACGTACGCGGGCCCCGCCCAGGCGGCGGCCCCGCGGCTGAGCGCCGCCGCACTGCCGGTGGCCTCGCTGTTCTCCCGGAGGCTGCGCTGGTCGCTGGCCGGCATCGTGGCCGCCGTCACCGCACTGGCCGTGGCCTCCTGGCTGACCACGGGCGATCACCCCCTGCACGCCGCGTACGTCACCCTGCTCGACATCTTCGCGATCAACGACCCGGCGGTGGGCGCCCCGACGCAGCGGCAGGTGCTGCAGATCCTGGCCGGGTTCGTGGGCCTTCTGCTGCTGCCGGTCCTGGTGGCGGCCGCGCTCGAGGCGCTGGGGGCCTTCCGTACGGCCACGGTGCTGCGCCGCCCGCCCCGGGGGCTGTCCGGGCACGTGGTGCTGCTGGGGCTGGGCAAGATCGGTACCCGGGTGCTGGCGCAGCTGCGGGAGCTGGAGATCCCGGTGGTCTGCGTGGAGTCCGACCCGCGCGCCCGCGGACTGGCCCTGGCCCGCCGGCTGCGGGTGCCCGTGGTCGTCGGGGACGTCACCGACGAGGGGGTGCTGGAGGCCGCCCGCGTCCACCGGGCGCACTCCCTGCTCGCCCTGACCAGCTCGGACACCACCAACCTGGAGGCCGCCCTGTACGCGCGCGGGGTCAAGCCCGACCTCCGGGTCGTGATGCGGCTGTACGAGGACGACTTCGCGACCGCCGTCTACCGCACCCTGCGCGCCGCGCACCCGGGCGCGCTCACCCGCAGCCGCAGCGTCACCCACCTCGCCGCCCCGGCCTTCGCCGGGGCGATGATGGGCCGGCAGATCCTCGGGGCGATAGCGGTGGAGCGCCGGGTGCTGCTCTTCGCCGTCGTCGACGTGGCGGGCCACCCGCAGCTCGAAGGCCGGACCGTCACCGAGTCCTTCGAGCCGGGCGCCTGGCGGGTCGTCGCCCTCGACACCGCCTCGCCCGCGGAGCGCCGCCCCGACCTGGCCACCGTCCCGCGCGAGGGTACGGTTCCCGGCCCCGGGCTGGTGTGGCAGCTGCACCCGGGTTACGTCCTCAGGCCCGAGGACCGCGTGGTCCTGGCCGCCACCCGCCGGGGCCTGGCCGAACTCCTCGGCCGTACGGGAGCTTCGGCCCCCCGATCCTGACGGCCGCGGCCGGGCGACCGGCTGGAAGGAGGGCTCGGCACCGCCCCAGGGCCCTGCGAACGACCCGGTTCCGGCCATCAGAATCAGAGAGATTTTCTAGAACTAGACTCCAAATTGATGCGGTGCCTGGGCCACACTCGGCCCATGGCCAACAACCTCGTTCGCCCACGCCCGGCGAGATCGTCCCGGTTCGCCCGCCTCCTGCGCGCGAAGGCCGCGGTCCTCGCCCTGGCGGCGGCCGTCCTCCTCGTGGGCACACCGCCCGTACACGCGGATCCCCCGGGGCCGCCCGCCATGACCGACGGGTTCGGCCTGACCCAGACCGCCGCGGTGACCGGCACCGGAACCAACTTCGTGCTGACCGTCACCACGCCGCAGGTCGCGGGGGAGCACCGGATCCGGATCCTGCTGCCCCGCGACTACGCCGCCGACCGGGCCAGGCGCTATCCGGTCCTCTACTTCCTGCACGGCGCGTCCGACGACCCGGGGAACCCCGCGATCGCCTACCCCGCGCTCACCGCCGCCCAGTCGATGATCACGGTCATCCCGGACGGCGGCCGCCGCGGCTGGTACGCCGACTGGATCGACCAGAAGACCGCGGCCGGGGCGCAGAACTGGGAGACCTTCCACATCAACCAGGTCATCCCCTTCATCGACGCCAACCTGCGCACCCTCACCGGCAAGGAGGGCCGGGCCGTCGCGGGCCTGTCCATGGGCGGATTCGGCGCACTGCACTACGCACAGCGCCACCCCGGCCTGTTCAGCCAGGTCGCCACCCTCTCCGGTGCCAACGACCTGTCCAGGAACCACATGGTCACCCGCGGTGCGGTCGTCGCCACGCTCACCAACGTCGGCGCCCCGCTGTGCGGTTCCAGCTCCGGCCCCTCCTGCAACCTCGAGTTCGGGCCGACCGTCTCCAGCGACGCGATCTTCGGCACCCCGTATCCGGTGTTCGACGCCGACTGGCGCTGGAACGCGGCGGATCCCAGCTCGCACATGGCCGCCCTGGCCGGCATGGGCATCGCCGTCTACACCGGCTCCGGCAACGGCAACCCGGCCGACTTCGAGTTCTGGGCCGAGTCCGCGGCGCGCAACACCAAGGCCGCGCTCGACGCCCTCGGCCTCCCGTACCACTACGTGAACTACGGCAACGGCTCCGGCTGGGGCGAGAACTGCCACGGCGGCCACGAAAGCGGCTGCTGGAGCCAGGACCTCGTGGACTGGGTCCCGCGCCTGGAGGCGGCCTTCGCCGCCGCCACCGCGGCCTGACCCCTCCGACGCGTCGCCCGACGCGTCGCCCACCGCACCCGAGCCACCGCTCCCACCCGACCGAACGCAAGGAAAGGCCCGACCCATGACCGCAATCCCGGCCACCGCGCCGGAACGCGCCACGTCCTGGCTGCGCTTGCTTGCCGCCGCGTTGGCGACGTGCTGCGTCGCCCTCGGCATCCTGGCCTCCCCGCTCACGGCGGCCCCGGCGAACGCCGCCGCCCGCGCCGACGGAGCGGCCCCGGCGAGCGGCGCCGACCGCGCCGACGGCGCCGCCCTCCAGGGCGTGAACTTCACCTCCGTCAGCAACAGCCGCCGCCTCGACGTGCAGAACGGCTCGCGCGCCGACGGCGCGTACGTCGTCACCAACTCCGCGCCCGGCCACCACCAGGCCTGGAACCTGGCCGTCGACCCGGCCGACTTCAGCTTCGCCATCGTCAACGGCACCACCGGCAAGTGCATCGACCTCAGCTGGCCCGCGCTGCGGCAGCAGACCTGCCGCGGACAGAAGAGCCAGAAGTGGTACTTCCAGCCGGTGGCGGGCTCCACCACCGCGTTCATGATCCGCAACGCGAGCGACAACTCCTGCCTCGACCTCATCGCCAACGCCCAGTACGACGACGCCTGGACCGGTCAGTCCCGCTGCCACGCCGGCGCCAACCAGCGCTGGACCACGAACTCGCCGGCCGCCTGGAACCTGGCCGTGGACCACGGTGCCAAGGCCTGCCAGAAGGACCCCTCCAGCTGCTCCTGGGCCGTACGCAGCGAGGCCCCCGCCGCGCCCCTGCCGAAGGTCTGCGCCTCCGCAGTCTGGTACAACAACTCCTCGTCCCCGGTCAGCCAGTCCTTCTCGGTGAACAAGACCACCGGCTGGCAGAGCAGCATCGGGACGACGCTGTCCTCGGAGCTCGGCGGCGGCGCCGCCCCCGCCCTGGAGGTGGCCGTCTCCACCACCCTGTCGTTCCAGAACGTGTGGAGCGGCTCGACGAGCGTCGGTGACGCCATCCAGGTGTCCGTGCCGCCCGCGCAGTACGGCTGGGTGACCCTGTCCGTGCTGGCGAGGAAGGTGACCGGCAGCTGGACCTTCGACGCCCGCGGCTTCCCCTGGACGGCCGAGGACACCGTCACCGTCCCCGTCAAGGACGACCCGAACGGCGGCGCGACCCTCTACATCGCCAACACCAGCCCCACCTTCACCTCCTGCACCTGAACCACGGCTACGGACCGGCCGGTTGACCCGGAGGTGAGGGCGCGCACAGCATGCTCGCATGGTCATCTCCGGACTCCCCGCCGACAACCGTGAGGTCAGCCCCCGCACCGGCTACACGCGGGAACACTGGGAGGCGGCCGCGGACGGACTGCTGCGCGCCGCCTGGCGGTGGGCCACTCCCGACGGGGCCCTGCTCGACCTGCCGGGGCCGCCCTCCGCCTCCGGAGTCCGCTCCGACGGGCTCGAAGGGTACGCACGCACCTTCCTCGCCGCCGCCTTCCGTGTCGCGGGCGGCGGCGGGAAGGACCCGTACGGCTGGCTCGACCGCTACGCGCGGGGGCTCGCGGCCGGCACCCGCACCCCCGGCCGCCAGGACACGGAATCCTGGCCGCTCATCCGCGATCTGCACGTTCACGGCCAGCCGATGGTCGAATCCGCCTCCGTGGCCCTCGGACTGCGGCTGACCCGGCCGTGGCTGTGGGACCGCCTGGACGGCGCCGTGCAGGACCGCACCGAGGAATGGCTGCGCGGCGCACTGCGGCACGCGCCCGCCCCGAACAACTGGTACCTCTTCCCCTTCACCGTGGCCGGATTCCTGGAGTCCGTGGGACGGGGGGACGCCGAGACGGCCCGGGCCCGCAGCCGCGCCCTCGGCCTCCTGGAGCAGGGGTACACCGGCCAGGGCTGGTACGCCGACGGCGACGGCCGCGCCTTCGACCACTACAACGGCTGGGCCCTGCACCTGTACCCCATGCTCGACGCGCACCTCGCGGGCGGCGACGGAGCCCCGGCCGGCGCCGGGCAGCCGCACGGGGCCCGGCTGCGCACGCACCTGGACGGCCACTCCCTGCTCTTCGGCGCCGACGGCGCCCCGCTCTACTTCGGGCGCTCCCTGAC
This sequence comes from Streptomyces sp. NPDC058525, assembly GCF_042719495.1. Lineage (NCBI taxonomy): Bacteria > Bacillati > Actinomycetota > Actinomycetes > Kitasatosporales > Streptomycetaceae > Streptomyces > Streptomyces sp. NPDC058525. The sequence goes on along the minus strand of NZ_JBHXNP010000002.1, from coordinate 143,188 downwards.
CTACCGCTTCGCCGCCGCGGCCGCCGTCGGCCTCGGCGCCGTGACCGGCCACACCCCGCTGACCCCGGGCACCTCGCGCCGGCTGCTGAGCGGCTCGCTGCGCTACTTCCTGGAGCGGGGCGCGGTCGACGACGCCGGACTGCTCCGGCTGGGCTGGCACGGCGCGCACGCGCCGACCCTCCAGCCCTATTCGGGGCCCGCCTCGCCGTACTGGGCGGCCAAGGCCTTCGTCTGCCTGCTCGCCCCCGCGGGGGATCCGCTGTGGACCGCGACGGAGGAGCCCGCTCCGTGCGAGCGCGAGGACCGGGTGCTCGCCCTGCCGGCGCCGGGCCTGCTCGTCCAGTCCACCCGCGCCGACGGCCTCGTACGCCTGCACAACCACGGCAGCGACCACGTCGGCCCGGACGAGGCCGAGTCGGCGGCCGACGAGGACCCGCTCTACGCCCGCCACGCCTACTCCACCCGCACCGGGCCCACCGCGTCCGGCAACACCCCGGACAACCACCTCGCCCTGGTCGCGGCCGGGACGCGCAGCGCCCGGCGCCGCATCCACCCGCTCGGAGCCGGGCACGGCGACGGCTGGGGCTGGGCCGCCTCCTGGCACCGGCCGGTCTTCGCGGCCGGGACCGGCGTGCCGGGGCTGCGCGTGGACAGCGTCGCCGTGGTCAGGGGCCGGCACGAACTGCGGGTCCACCGGGTCCAGGGTGCCCCGCAGGGGTCCCGCGCGGAGCAGACCGGCTGGGCCACCGGCCCCGGCGACGCGCTCCGGTCCGCGCTCCACCCGCTGTACGGATGGGAGGTCCTGGACGAGGTCCGGGCGCCGGCGGGCACGGCCTTCACCCCGTGGGCCCTCGTACCGCGGCTGACGGCCGGGGCGGCGGGCACGGGCCTGTACGCGGCGCTGGCCACGCTCACCGCGGACCCGGAGCCGGCCCCGCTCGCGGCGGCGGTGACGCGGGTGCGGGCGGACGGCGACGGCATCGAGGTGCGGTGGTCGGACGACGGATCACTGACCCGGATCGGCTTCGGACCGGTGGCCGTGGAGCACTTGCCCGCCGGTACCGACCGGGCTACCGGTCCGCTGCCCCCAGGTACCGCGTGAACCAGTCGCGGGCGAGGCCGGCGACCTCCTCCAGGGTTCCCGGCTCCTCGAAGAGGTGCGTGGCGCCGGGGACGACGTCGAGCCGGTTCTCGCAGGTCAGCCGCGCCTGTGCCTGCCGGTTGAGGTCGAGGACGGTGGTGTCGCGGCCGCCCACGACGAGCAGGGTCGGTGCCCGTACGCCGGCCAGCCGGTCCCCGGCCAGGTCGGGGCGGCCGCCGCGGGAGACCACGGCGCCCACCTCGGCGCCCGCGTCCGCGGCGGCCCACAGCGCGGCCGCCGCTCCGGTGCTCGCCCCGAAGTAGCCGACGGGAAGCGGTTCGCGGCGCCGCAGCCAGTGCGTGGCGTCCGTCAGCCGCAGGGCGAGCGGCTCGATGTCGAAGACGTTCGCGCGACGGGCCTCCTCGGCCGGGGTGAGCAGGTCGAAGAGCAGGGTGCCCAGGCCCGCCCGGCGCAGGGCGGCGGCCACCGACCGGTTGCGCGGGCTGTGGCGGCTGCTGCCGGAGCCGTGCGCGAACACCACCACCGCGCCCGCGTCCGGCGGCAGCGCGAGGTCACCGGTCAGCCGGACGCCGCCCGCGTCCACCTGCACCTCCTCCTCGGCCTCCGCTCCCGGCCCGGTCCCGGCGGCCCGCGCCAGCAGGAGGACGACCTCCTCGTCGGGGGTCTGCGAGAAGTCCTGGTACCACTGGCCCACGGCCGAGAACCCGCTCGGCGTGGACAGGCACACCACCTCGTCCGCCGCCGTGCGCAGCCGGGCGACCGCGTCCGGCGGCGCCACCGGCGCCGCCAGCACCACCCGGGCCGCGCCCATCGCCCGTACCACCTGGCAGGCCGCGGCAGCGGTGGCCCCGGTGGCGATCCCGTCGTCGACGACGAGCACCGTCCGGCCGTCGAGGTCCACCCGCGCCCGGCCGGCGCGGAACCTTCCGGCCTGCCGTACGAGCTCCGCCTCCTCGGCGCGCTCGACCGCCGCGAGATCCCCGGCCGCCGCCCGGCTGCCGCGCACGATCTCCTCGCTGATCACCCGTACCCCGCCCTCGCCGATGGCGCCGAAGCCCAGCTCGCGGTGGTACGGGACGCCGAGCTTGCGGACCACGACCACATCGAGCGGCGCACCCAGCGCCCGCGCCACCTCGAAGGCCACCGGGACCCCGCCGCGCGGCAGGCCCAGTACGACGGGACGCTCCTGCTCCAGGTGCCCGAGGGCCGCGGCGAGGCGCCGTCCGGCGTCCGCGCGGTCGGTGAAGAACACGGTCGCTCACCCCCAGACCAGGGGAGACGGAAAGACGGGCCGGGGAGACGGAAAACCCGGTACACGCCTACTTCGAACCAACCCCACATCGGCACGCACCGCAAATCGGCGGCCCCGGACCCCGGCCCCGGGCCCGTGCGGCAGCGCGTCGTTCCCGAGATTCGGCGTTTCGGCGTGCGGGGCCGCTCCTTCGTGGGCGAGGGTGTATCCGGCTCGCCCGATCCGTTTCGTTCGTGAGGAGACGTTCCGTGAACTGGACGCTCGAAGTCGTCCCGGTCCCTGTCAGCGACATGGACCGGTCGAAGGAGTTCTACGCCGACAAGGTCGGCTTCGCGGTCGACCTCGACGACGAGGTCGCCCCCGGGGTGCGCATCATCCAGATGACCCCGGCCGGCTCCCGGTGCTCGATCGCGTTGCTCTCGGGGATGCCGCCCGCGCCCGGTACGAAGGAGATGGAACCGGGCGCCCTCCAGGCGATCCAGATCTGCGTGACCGACATCGAGGCGGCCCGCGCCGAGCTGGTGGACCGGGGGGTGGACGTCTCGCCGGTGCGCCACGTCGGCGAATCGGGCTGGACGGAGGGCAAGGGCGGGACCTGGAACTCGTTCATGACCTTCGAGGACCCCGACGGCAACGGCTGGGTGGTCCAGGAGGCCCCGTCGGAGCTGTCGGAACGCTGAGCGGGCGGCGGCGCCGTCACCGCACGGCGCCTACGGCCTGATGTTCTGGTTGAGGTGGAAGAGGTTGCCCGGATCGTAGGTGCGCTTGACCTCCACCAACCGGTCGTAGTTGTCCTTGTAGTTGGCCCGGATCCGGTTCTGGTCGTCCTCGGCCATGAAGTTGATGTAGCCGCCCTCCTCGGAGTGCAGGGCGGTCGCCCCGTAGTAGTCGCGCACCCATGCGATGCCGGAGTCGTTGTCGGCGGGGTCGGGCCACATCCCGGCGATGACGGTGGCGAACGCGGCGTCGCGGTAGGCGTAGGCCGTCGCGTCCGGTGCGACGCGGTGGCAGGCGCCGTTGACGGGGTAGATGTGCACGGTCGAGTTCACGGCGGGCAGCCGCGGCCCGAACCGCAGGTGCGCCTCGATCGCCTCGTCGGTCAGCTCGGTCATGAAGTTGGCCTTCCAGTAGTGCTGGAGGCCGGGCGGCACGAGCGCGTCGAAAGCGCTGTTGAGCGCGGGGTACGGCATGGGCCCGACGTGCTCGGCGACCACGGGTGCGATGTCGTGGAACACCCGGAGCGCGCGTTCGCCCTCGTCGACGGGGCCGGACCAGCAGGCCACGATCAGGGCGAAGGGCTCGCCGTGCCGGTCCTCGGGGATGAAGGGGAGCGGTGGTGCGATCTGGAAGGCGGGGAAGCCGCCGAGTTGCTCCGGGGCGTCGGCGATGAGTTCGCGGAAGGCGCGCAGGACGGTGCCGGCGTCGGCCAGTTCGAACAGCATCGGCCCGCCGTAGACGTCCTTGACGGGGCTGAGCGCGAACTCGAAGGAGGTCACCGCGCCGAAGTTGCCGCTGCCGCCGCGAAGGGCCCAGAACAGGTCCTGGTTCTCCTCCTCGCTGGCGACGAGCATCTGGCCGTCCGCCGTCACCACATCGGCCGACAGCAGGTTGTCGCAGCTCAGGCCGAGTCCACGGGCGAGGTAGCCGATGCCGCCGCCCAGGGTGAGACCGCCGACACCGGTGGTGGAGATGATCCCGCCGGTGGTGGCCAGGCCGAAGGCGTACGTCGCCGCGTTGAAGTCGCCCCAGGTGGCCCCGCCGTCGGCGCGGGCCGTCCGCCTGACGGGATCGACGCGGACGGACCGCATCCCGGACAGATCGGCGACCACGCCGTCGTCGCAGGTCCCGAAGCCGGGCACGCTGTGCCCGCCGCCGCGCACCGCCAGGTCGAGCGCGTTGTCGCGGGCGAAGTCCACCGCGGCCATCGCATCGCCGGCGTTGGCGCAGTGCACGACGGCCGCCGGCTTCCTGTCGATCATGGCGTTGTTGACCTTGCGGGCCTCGTCGTAGCCCTCGTCCTGCGGGGTGATGACCGCCCCGCGTACCCGTGCGCGCAAGTCATCGATCGAGGGCTTGCCCATGGCCGTCGCTCCTCGTGTGGTCGTGCCGCCGAGATTCCGGCACGTTCCACGCTACGCCGGTGCCGTGAAGCCTCAACCCGGCATCCGGGCAGGCCCCGGCGGGGTCGGTCCGGGACCGACCGTCAGTGGTCCTGGGGGGCCACCACGGTGAACGACGCGCCGTCGGGGTCGGTCAGGACGACCGAGCGGCTGGTGGCCGTGGTCTCCACGGGCGAGACGACGCGGCCGCCGAGCCCGGTGGCGGTTTCCACGGCGGCTTCGAGGTCGGGGACGCGGAAATGGACGTGCCAGCGCGGTCGGACCTGCGGATCGGGGGCCTCCTCCACCGCCCCGCCCACGATGCGCGCCGTGGTGTCGTTCCCGTGGCGCAGGACGACGTGGTCGTGTTCGTACGAGACCGTGCAGCAGCCGGTCCGCTCGCCGGCCCAGTCGAGGACCTCGCCGTAGAAGACGGCCGCGGCGAAGGCGTCACGGGTGCGCAGTTCGAGCCAGGCGGGGGCGTTGCCCTGGCCGACGGTCCAGTCGGGGATGACCTCGCCCTGCCAGAACCCGAAGACCGCTCCGTCGGGGTCCGAGGCCAGCGCGGCGCGTCCGGTGCCGAACGCGAGGGGGCCCACCGCCATGGTCGCGCCGCGTTCGACGATCCGCGCCGCGGTGACGTCGGCGTCGTCGACCGCGAAGTACGGGGTCCAGGCGGCCGGCAGGGCCAGCCGGTGGGCCAGCGCGCCGATGCCGGCCACCGGGGCACCGTCGCGGAAGGCGATGGAGAAGCCCTCCCCGAGCCGGGTGGCGCGGAAGTGCCAGCCCATGACGGCCCCGTAGAACCGCTGGGCCGCGGCGAGGTCCCCGGTCATCAGGCTGACCCAGCACGGCGCGCCGAACATCTCGTGACTCGACGTCGACACAGCTGCCCACCTTGCTCGCGATCACCTACGGCCGGGTCCGGCCCACACTAGCGCCGCCGGGCGCCCCCGTTCGCGAGGCGCAAGACACCCCCTACGGCGTACGGGTGAAGGAACGCCGGTAGGAGCGCGGGGGCACACCGCGCCGGCGTACGAACTGCTCGCGGAGCACGGCCGCGCTCGCGAACCCGACCGCGCGGGCGATCTCCTCGACGGACAGTGCGGTGGTCTCCAGCAGCTCCTCGGCGCGGCTCAGCCGCAGGCCGACGAGCCAGGCGTGCGGGGTGGTTCCCGTGGCCGAGGTGAAGCGGCGGGCGAAGGAGCGCTTGCTCATCACGGCGCGCCGGGCCAGTTCGGCGACGGGCAGCGGCTCGTGGAGGTGCTCGCGGGCCCAGGCGAGGACTTCGGCGAGGCGGGTGTCCTGCGCGTCCTCGGGGACGGGGGCGGCGAGGTACTGGGCCTGCCCGCCCTCGCGGTGCGCGGGCAGGACCAGGTCGCGCGCGATGGCGTTGGCGGTCGCGGCGCCGTGCTCCCGCCGGACCAGGTGCAGGCAGAGGTCGAATCCGGCGGCGGCGCCCGCGCCCGTGACGACGCGGCCCTCGTCGACGTAGAGGGCGTGCGGGTCGACCGTGACCTCCGGATGGCGGGCGGCCAGCAGGTCCGCGAACCGCCAGTGGGTCGTGGCCCGGCGCCCGTCGAGCAGGCCGGCGGCGGCGAGCGCGTACGTGCCGACGCAGTGGGCCGCGACCAGGGCGCCGCGGTCGTGGGCGGCGGACAGCGCGGCCGGCACGGCCGGCGCGAGCGGCGTGCGGAAGTCGGCCCAGGGCAGGGCGATCACCAGATCGGCGGTGGCCATCCGCTCCAGCCCGTGCTCGACCGCCAGTGGTACGCCGAGGTCGGTCGGTACCGGCCCGGGCCGGTCGGTGCACAGCGCGAAGTCGAAGCGCGGCAGGCCCTCGCGCGGGCCGAACACCTCGGTGACCACGCCGACGGCGAGCATTCCGACACCGGGCGGGGTGTAGGCGGCGATGGAGGTGAAGGGCGGCATGCGGGGAGTCTGGCAGATTTCCCGCGATCGCCGGGCTCGGGCCCCGGATGCGCCGCCCGCCCGACTACCCGAGGAACGCCGAGGTCGCCGCGGTGAACCGGTCGGCGTCGTCGATCCAGGGGGAGTGGCCGGCTCCCGGCTGTACGACGAGGGAGGCGGCGGGGAAGAGCCCGGCGAACTCGGCGGCCGACCGGGGCGGGCTGTTGAGGTCGAACTCCCCGGCGAGCACCAGGACGGGCCCGGCGAAGGCGGCGAGGGCGGCGCGCGTGGCTTCGGGGTCGAAGGCCCCCTCGGCGCCGAAGAGGGCGACGGCCTCGGCGTTGCCGGGCCGGGCCGCCGCGTGGTGCCGGCGCGCCCGGTCGTCCCAACGGCCGCAGAAGAAGGGGGCGATGGCGTCCACGTCGTCGCCCGTGCCCGCGCCGATCGCCTCCAGCGCGGCGAAGGCGGCCGGGAACCACGGTTCGTCCCGGCGCAGTTGGGCCAGCTCGCGGCGGGTCTCCCAGGTGATCTCGATGCCGACGGCCCGGGTGCTGGGGGTGATCAGCGCGAGCCGGCGCACGCGGTGCGGGAACCGGGCCGCGTACTGGGCCGCGAGGTTCGCCCCGGCGCAGTGGGCGAGCAGGTCGGTCACCGCCAGCCCCAGGTGTTCGCGCAGGGCCTCGACGTCGTCGACGAGGCGGTCGCAGCGGTAGCTGGACGGGTCCTCGGGCACGGCGGACCGGCCGGTGCCGCGCAGGTCGGGGACGATCAGCCGGCGGTGCGCGGACAGGCCGCCGAGGTCGCCGAGGTAGGCGGAGTCGGCGGGGCCGCCGGGCAGGCAGAGCACGGGGTCGCCGGTTCCGTGGGTGCGGTAGGCGAGCCGGGTGCCGTCGGGTGCGCAGAAGGTGGGCATGGCACGGATCCTGCCAGTCACAACCTGGTTGTACAACCTGGTTATGGCCGAGCGGCCCGGTGGGTGTATAACCAAGTTGTGGCAGGTGGAGAGCAGGAACCCCGGATTCCCGAGACGCTGACCGAGGAACAGGCCGAGCGGATGCTCGCCGGCATGAACGAGGTCATCCGCGCGGGCGAGGAGATGCGCAGGCTGCGCACCGAGATGATCAAGGTGTTCGTCGGCTTCGGCTGGACCCAGGACCGGATCGCCCGGCTCACCGACATGAGCCAGCCCGCGGTGTCCAAGCAGGTCACCAAGTACAGGTCGGACGAGCCGCCCGCGGCCATCGGGCTCCGGCTCGACCAGTACGACGCCCCGTGGCTCGAAGGCCGCCTGTGGGGCCTCGCCGAGGAGGTCTCCGAGACCCTCGACGGCGCCGCGCACTGCACCCGCAGCGTCGACGCCCTCGCGCGCGGCAGGAAGCGCTTCACGCCCCGGACCGTCGACGAACTGCGGCGCCGCCTCGAAGAGGACCTGCGACTGCACCGCGACCGGCTGCCCGCCGCCCACCAGACCGCCTACGACGAGATCGGCCGCGCCCTCGACGTCCCGCCGAAGGCCGCCGCCGGCGCCGCGGCCGACCCCGCCGGATCGCCCTCGGTCCGCCGCGCCCTCGCCCACCGGATCCAGCGCGACCGCCTGAGCGGCCAGGCCTGAGCGGCGAGGCCTGGGCCGGGCATCCGGGGCCCGGAGGAAACCGCGGGCGGGCCCGGTGCGTCCCTCCGTGCGGGGGTGGTGTTCATGCCAAAAACGGAACCGCGGAAGCGGCGGCTCGCCGCAGGTCTGCCCGCCGTTGCCGCGGCGGTCGTGTACGGCTGGACCCACTGGTGCTTCGCGGGCCCGGCCTCACCGCCCACCGCCGTCGCATGGCTGGGCGCGGTGGTCCTGCTCGTCGGCGCCTGCGTCGCGTACCGCAGGCTCGTCGGCGTCAGAGCCAGCATCTTCGGCGGGCTCCTGCTCGCCCTGGGGCTGCTGCTCACCGTGACGGCCGCCGAGCAGACGGCCTCCCGTCCGGCGACCGCCACCTGCGCGGTGCGCGAGGTCCACACCAGGCTCCAGGGCTCGCTGGGCGAAGGCGCGCCTCCCGGGAAGACCGTGTACCGCCTCACGCTGGACTGCCCGGGCGGCTACCCCGGCGAGCTCAAGGACGACCAGGCCGTCGCCGCCGTCGGCGAGCAGGTCCGGGTGGCCTACGACCCGCGGCGCCGCGCGTCCCCCGCACTGGAGGGGGAGACCTCGCCGTGGCGGGCCGCGGTCTGCGCGGTGCTCCTCCTCGCCCTCAGTACCGTGATCGCCGGATGGCGCGGCTTCCCGGAGGCGGAGCGGGTTCCGGGCGTCGGGAGACGGCGCCGATGAGCGCACGCGCAGCACGGCCTGAGGCACCGTCAAGGGACGGCCCGAGCACACCCCCAGGCCCCGCCCAGGCTTCACTCCCGGTTCACCCGCGGCTGTCACCGTGGCCGGATGGCTCTCAGTAGACGAGCACTACTGGCATCCGGCGTGACCGCGGCCTTCGGCCCGCTCACCCCCACCGGCCGGGACACGGCCACCCGCACCCTGCGCGGCACCATCGCACCCGGTGCCCCGGACTGGGTCTACCTCCCCCTGGGCGTTCCGCCCGGCAGCACGGAACTGCGGATCTCCTACACCTACGCCAAACCCCCGGTGCCGCCCGGCACCCCGGGCAACGCACTCGACATCGGCATCTTCGACCAGCGCGGCACGGGCCTCGGCGGCCGCGGCTTCCGCGGCTGGTCGGGCGGCGCCCGCAGCGAGTTCTTCCTGCGCGCCGACGCCGCCACCCCCGGCTACCTGCCCGGCCCCGTCGAGCCCGGCCGCTGGCACGTGGCGCTCGGACCGTACACCGTGGCCCCCGAGGGCCTCGACTACGAGATCACCGCCACCTTCACCTGCGGCGACCGGGGCGAGCCCGCCGTCCCCGCCTACCCGCCGCAGCGGGCCAGGGGCCGCGGCCGCGCCTGGTACCGCGGCGACTGCCACCTCCACTCGGTGCACTCCGACGGCCGGCGCACCCCCGCCGAACTCGCCGCGCTCGCCCGGGCGGCGGGTCTGGACTTCATCAACTCCTCCGAGCACAACACCCACGCCGCGCACGCGGCCTGGGGCCCGGTCGCCGCCGCGGAGCCCGGGCTGCTGATCCTCACCGGGGAGGAGATAACGACCCGTACCGGCCACGTCGTCGCCGTCGGCACCACACCCGGCACCTTCACGGACTGGCGCTACCGGGCCCGCGCGACCAGGGCGTGGTGTTCACCGCCCCCGCGGCCACGCGTCTGGAATGGCGCACCACCCCGGCCCGTACCTCCTACGTCCGCGCCGAGGCCCGCCACCCCGCGACGGCCCCGCCCCTCCCCGGTCCTCCGGCGGCGCTGACCAACCCGATCTGGCTGTCGGCCTGACCGCCGCCGCCACCCCGATCCGGTCCCGCACCCCGATGGCGCGCCGGGCACGGCACGGCGCGCCGGGCGGGGACCGGACGCGGGGTTACCGTCGGCGGCATGGACGGTGATCGCCGGGTGTGGCGCCAGTGCTTGCTCAGCGGGGCGGTGTTCGCCGTGTGCATGGCCGGCACCACGCTGCCGACCCCGCTCTACGGCCTGTACCAGGAGAAGTTCGGCTTCTCCGAACTGATCGTCACCGTCGTGTACGCGGTGTACGCCTTCGGGGTCATCGGCGTACTGCTGCTGGCGGGCAACGCCTCGGACGCCGTGGGCCGGCGGCCGGTGCTGCTCGTCGGGCTGGGCTGCGCGGCGGCGAGCGCCGTCTGCTTCCTGTGCGCCACCGGACTGGGCTGGCTCTACGCGGGCCGGCTGCTGTCGGGGCTGTCCGCGGGCCTGTTCACCGGCGCCGCCACCGCGTACGTGATGGAGCTGGCCCCGTCCGGCGGCGGCTCCCGGGCCACGTTCGTGGCGACGGCCGCCAACATGGGCGGCCTGGGCTGCGGTCCGCTGCTCGCCGGGGTGCTCGCGCAGTACGCCGCCTGGCCGCTGTACCTGCCGTTCGCCGTGCACCTCGCCCTGGTGGCCGGCTCGGCCGCCGTCCTGCTGCGGCTCGCGGAGACCGTACGGGAGCGGCGGCCGCTGAGCACCGTACGACCGCAGCGGCCGGGCCTGCCCGCGCAGGTCCGGGCGGTGTTCGGGCCCGCGGCGATCGCCTCGTTCGTGGGGTTCGCCCTGTTCGGGGTGTTCACCTCGGTCAGCCCGGCGTTCCTCGCCCAGTCCCTGGACGTGCACAACCACGCCGTCAGCGGGCTGGTCGTCGCGCTGGCCTTCTTCGCCTCGACCGCCGGGCAGCTGCTGGTCGGCCGGGTCGGGGTGGCGCGCTCGCTGCCCCTGGGCTGCGCCGGACTCCTCGCCGGGCTGGCGCTGCTCGCGGGCGCGCTGTACTGGGACCTGCTGGTGCTGGTGGTCCTGAGCGCGCTCGTCGGCGGCGTCGGCCAGGGGCTCGCGTTCCGCGGGGCGCTGGCCGCGGTGGCCGAGGCCGCTCCCGTGCACGAACGCGCGGCCGTGATCTCGACCCTGTTCGTGGTCGCGTACGCCGGCATCTCGGTGCCGGTCATCGGCGTGGGCGTGCTCTCGGGCCCGATGGGCCTGGAGGGCGCGGGCCTGGTGTTCATCGCCTGCATGGCCGTGCTCGTCTCGACCGCAGCGCTCTACCTGCTGCGCCGCTCGGCGGCCCCGACCCGCGGCTAGTCCGACGCCGGGACGGCGCGGGGACCGGAGCCTGAGAGCTCCGGTGCCCGCGCCGCCGTCCGCCGCGGCCGCTACCAGAGCACGGGGAGCCGCTCCGGCAGGCGCTTCATGAAGCGGGTGCGCCACACGAGCTGGTCCACCGGCACCGCGAGCTGGAGACCGGGCATCTTCTCGACGAGGACCTCCAGGGCGATCTCGGTGTGCCGCTTGCCGAGGGCGGTAGCCGGGCAGTAGTGCTGGCCGCCGCCGAACGACAGGTGGGTGCCCGCGTTCGCCCGGTCGATGTCGAAGGTGTGCGGGTCGGGGTACACGTCCGGGTCGGTGTTGGCGGCCTCGACCAGGACGAGCAGGAGCTCGCCCTTCTTCACCTCGACGTCCCCGAGGGTGACGTCCTCGAGGGCCAGGCGGGGCAGGCCGTCCGCGATCGAGAGGTTGACGCGCAGGAGCTCGTCGACCGCCGCGGGGATCCGGGAGGGGTCCTGGCGGATCTGCTGCCAGACCTCCGGGTGCTGGATGAGCGAGACCAGGGCCATCGTGAGGAAGCCCATGGTGGAGATGACGCCCGCGCCGAAGAGGGTGACCCCGACGGTGGCGAGCATCTCGTCCGTCAGGTGGGCGTAGTCGGGGTCCTTGCGCAGGGCCGCGAGCTCGGCCATCAGGCCGGTGACCGCCGGGTCGTCGAGGCGCTCGACCATGTAGGCCATGTCCCGGTCCCAGTTGAGCTTGGCTCCGGTGACGGGGCAGGCCGAGTTCATGAACGCGATGTCGAGGCTCGCCGCCAGCCGCGGGGCGTCCTCCCCGGGGATGCCCAGGATGCGGCAGTGCAGCTGCTCGGCGTACGGACTGGCGAACTGGCCGCGCAGGTCGACCGGCGCGCCCGCGGTGAGCATGCCGTCGACGAGGGTGTGGGCCTGGGCCCGCATCCAGTCGGTCAGCCCGTCGGTCTTGGGGTTGATGGCCTTCAGGACGGCCTTGCGCAGCCCCGCGCCGGTGATGTTGCCCATGTTGTTGACGACCTCGGGCGGGATCGTCAGCGCGTACTGGCGCGGAACGCCCGGAGCCGAGGTGTCCTTGAGGCTGAACCTCGGATCCTCGAGGACCTGCTTGCACAGGGGATAGGAGGAGACCAGCCAGGCTTCGTCCCCGGCGATCGTGCGCACCCGCTTGACCGGCTCGTCGCGGAGCAGCTCCACCTCGCGGGGGAGCTGGTCGCCGCGCGCGGAGAACGGGAAGTCGAGGAGGGTGTCAGTGGGCATCGGTGTCTCCATCGGCGGGGGTGATCACGGCGTGGCCCTGGTTGCGCGAGGCACGCAGGCCCGAACCTCGGGAGTACAGCAGCTCGGCCATCGGCAGCAGCTGGTGGTAGCAGTTGAGGGAGGAGGGCACGCCGAGGATGGCCGGGGTGTCCAGGAAGAGCGGGGCCTCGGCGCAGACGTACTCCAGGCAGACCTCGCGCTGGCGGAGCGTGGCGGTCTCCCCGCCGAGCACCTTCGAGGAGAGGAACGCGTCGACCAGCGCGTTGCAGGTCTCGCGGAACTCCGGGTCGGTGTCGAGGAGGGTGTTGAGGTGGGCGTGGAGCCTGCGGTACGCGGGGATGTCGGTGAGGGACGACATCGGGCGGGCCCGCAGGCGGGCTCCCGAGGGATCGGCGTCGGCCGCGGCGTTGTTGACCTTGGCGCGGACCCCGCGCAGGTTCTTGACCGCCTTGCGCCGGGCCTCGTCCTCGGGGTAGCCGAGGGCCTCGTACATCTCGGCTACGTGCAGGTCGGTGTAAATGAGGTCGACCTGGCGGAAGTTGCGCATGCCCCAGTGCGCGAGATCCGTGACGCGTTGCGCGGAGAAATAGCTGTTTCCTGGTGAGATGCCGATCACCGCGTGATCGCCTTCGGTGTGGATCACCTGGCAGTGCGGGGTGAAAGGCTGGACCGTGAAGACTTCTGTGGCTGTCGTCAACAGACGTCGGTTCCTTTGGTCGCCGCGAGTCCCGTGGGGCCCTGTGCCCCGGGTGTGGCGGCGACGTGATGGAAGGTACCTGAGCGTGACCGTGCAGTTCCACGTCTAGCCTGAGGTAATTCACATGCTGGACACAGGAGTTGCCTGGTCCAGGCCAAGCCCTTGACAGGGAATTTGTTCACTTCTTAAATCACGAAGTGAACTAAGGGCCTGGCATGGTCATGACCTTCCAGTCGGGCCTCCCTCACACTCCCGGAAGGGAGCGCCATGAACTCCCCGCGCTTATCCCGGCGTCTGCTGCTGTCCTCCGTCTCGCTCCTCGCCCTCGCGTCCCTGTCCACCGGACTCGCCCAGGGCGCGGCCCCGGTGCGCACCCCCGCGCCGGCCGCGGCCGCGGTCTCGGTCCCGGCGGGGGGCGCCGCGGCCGAAGCCGTCACGTTCTCCGACGAGTTCGACGGGCCCGCCGGCTCCGCCGTCGACGGCGGGAAGTGGCAGGTCGAGACGGGTGACAACGTCAACAACCACGAGCGGCAGTTCTACACCGCGGGCAACCGCAACGCCGCCCTCGACGGCCAGGGCCATCTGGTGATCACCGCCCGCCGCGAGAACCCGGCCGACTACCAGTGCTGGTACGGACGGTGCGAGTACACCTCGGCCCGGCTGAACACGGCCGGCCGGTTCACCACGACCTACGGGCGGGTCGAGGCCGGATGAAGATACCGCGCGGGCAGGGCATGTGGCCGGCGTTCTGGATGCTGGGCCATGACATCGGCCAGGTGGGATGGCCCGCCTCCGGCGAGATCGACGTGATGGAGAACGTGGGCTTCGAGCCGTCCACGGTCCACGGCACCCTGCACGGCCCCGGGTACTCCGGCTCCGGCGGCATCGGCGCCGGGTACACCCTGCCCGGCGGGCAGGCCTTCGCCGACGCCTTCCACGCCTTCGCCGTCGAGTGGAGCCCGAACTCGGTCACCTGGTCCGTCGACGGCGCCGTCTACCAACGGCGCACCCCCGCCGACCTCGGCGGCCGCCAGTGGGTCTTCGACAAGCCCTTCTTCCTGATCCTCAACCTCGCGGTCGGCGGCTACTGGCCCGGCGACCCCGACGGCAGCACGGCCTTCCCCGCGCAACTCCTCGTCGACCACGTCCGCGTCACCACCGGCGGGGGCCGACCCGGCGGCGGCCCGATCACCGGTCTCGCCGGCAAGTGCGTCGACGTGGCCGGCGCCAACAGCGCCAACGGCACCCCGGTCCAGCTGTACGACTGCAACGGAACCGCCGCGCAGCGGTGGACCGTCGGCGCCGACGGCACGGTCCGCGCCCTCGGCAAGTGCCTGGACGTGGCGTCGGGGGGCACCGCGAACGGCACACCGGTCCAGCTCTACGACTGCAACGGGACCCCGGCGCAGCAGTGGGCCGTCCCCGCGGCCCGCGACATCGTCAACCCGCAGGCGGACAAGTGCCTGGACGTCGCCGGCAACAACCCGGCCAACGCCACCCGGCTGCAGATCTGGACCTGCACGGGAGCCGCCAACCAGAAGTGGACGGTGACCCGATGACCCGCGTCACCGGAGCCCGGCCCACGGCCCTGGTGGCCGCGGTCGCGGCCGCCACCCTGCTCACCGCCGTACAGCCCACCCAGGCGGCCGCGCCCCGGGCGGTCGTCGCCCCGGCCGCCACTTCGCAGGCGTCGGTGCGGGCCGCTGCCGCCGCCCTGCCCGCCGGCTGGTCCACGGTGGTCAACACCGGCAGCGGCAAGTGCCTGGACGCGCGGTCGGCCACGACCGCCAACGGCACCGCGGTGCAGCAGTACTCCTGCAACAACACGGCGGCGCAGCAGTGGAGTTTCACCGCGACCGGCGACGGTTTCGTCCGGATCGGCAACCGCAACGACGCCGGCCAGGTCGTCGACGTCAGCGACACCTCCTCGGCCGACAACGCGGCCTTGCACCTGTGGACGAACGGCGCCGGAGCCAACCAGCAGTGGCAGGCCGTAGGCGAGGGCGGCGGCGCCTACCGCTTCGTCAGCCGGCACAGCGGCAAGTGCCTCGACGTGCCGTCCGCCTCCACCGCCGACAGCGTCCAGCTGGTGCAGTACACCTGCAACGGCACCGCGGCCCAGCGCTTCCAGGTGGCGCCCGTGAACACCGCACCCGGTGATGTGGACCTCGGTCCGAACGTGGTCGTCTTCGACCCGTCCATGCCCTCCGCCACGATCCAGAGCCGCCTCGACTCGATCTTCCGGCAGCAGGAGACCAACCAGTTCGGCACCCAGCGCTACGCGGTGATGTTCAAGCCCGGCACCTATGGCAACGATGTCAACGTCGGCTTCTACACCCAGGTGCTCGGCCTCGGCCAGTCGCCCGACGCGGTCACCATCAACGGCGCCGTGCACGTGGAGGCCGACTGGTTCCCGCCGCAGAATGCCACCCAGAACTTCTGGCGCGGCGCCGAGAACCTGTCGGTGAACCCGGCCGGCGGCACCGACCGGTGGGCCGTCTCCCAGGCCGCCCCCTACCGCCGCATGCACGTCCGCGGGAACCTCGCCCTGGACGACAGGGGCTGGGCCAGCGGCGGGTTCATGGCCGACAGCAAGATCGACGGCCAGGTGCGGTCGGGTACGCAGCAGCAGTGGCTGACCCGCAACTCGCAGCTCGGCGGCTGGACCGGGGCCAACTGGAACATGGTCTTCGTCGGCAGATCGCGGGCGTGCTCTTCGACGCGGGGACCGTCAATTCGCGGACCCTGATGGAGGTCGGCCCGGCCGGGGCCGCCGCCGACCATGCGGCGAACCCCACCTCCCTGCACGACGTCTTCTTCCGGGTCGGTGGGGCCGCCGTGGGCAAGGCGACGACCAGCCTCGTCGTCAACAGCGACCACGTCATCGGCGACCACATGTGGATCTGGCGCGGCGACCACGGCAGCGGCATCGGCTGGAAGCACCCAACCGCCCGAACGTGCGCCTCCAGAGCATGGTGACCGTCTCGCTCGGCGGCACCGGCACCATCCGCCACGTCATCAACGACCGGGGCGGCCCTTCGAACCCGTCCACCAACGTGGCCAACCTGGGCAGCTACCCCTAGGACCCCGGCCCCGGGGCGGGACTCGTCATGCGATCACCGAGCCTTCGAAATATGATGAACGTGGCCATCTGTGTCGAAACTGAAGCGGACGTACGTCGAAGCGGTCCAGGAGCGGTCCATGAGCCCCCATAGGTCCACGCGGTCGGCGACCGCGGAAGACTTGCTGACCCGGCTCGGACGGCTCACGGCCCAGGCGCGGGAAGGGGCCGAGCTCCAGCAGGCCAGGGTGGAGCTGGCCGAAGCGCTCCAGCGGGAGATCCTTCCCGCGTCCCTCCCCGGCGTGCCCGGCCTGCGCACCGCCGCCCGGTACGCACCGGCCCGACACGGCCTGAGCATAGGCGGCGACTGGTACGACGGCTTCCCGCTCCCCGGGGGCGCGCTCGGGTTCTCCATAGGCGACGTGGAGGGCCACGACGTCGAGGCCGCCGCCTTCATGGGCCAGGTCCGCATCGCCGTGCGGGCCGTCGCCGCGTCCGCCGCGGACCCGGGCGAGGTGCTCAGCCGGGCCAATGAACTGCTGCTCTCGGTGGACTGCGACCTCTTTGCGACCTGCACCTTCCTCCGCTTCGACCCCGTCACCCGGGAGATCCACAGCGCCCGCGCCGGCCATGTGCCCGGGGTCTGGGCCACGGCCGACGGCGAGCACGGCATCGTGCGCGACGAGGGCGGCCTTCCCTTGGGCATGCTGCCGGGATCGCGCTATCCCGTGACCCGCCGCCGGCTCGCGGCGGCCGGCTCCTTCGTCCTGGTCACCGACGGGGTCGTCGAGGGCCCGTCCTTCCCGATCGACGCCGGACTGGAGCGGGTGGCCGAGGTGGTCCGGGCCAACGCGGAAGCGGAACCCGGCGACCTGGCCGCCGCGGTGATGAAGGTGGCCGACTCCACCGGCCACCAGGACGACGCCGCCGTGCTCGTGCTCCGCCATGAGGCCGTACGGGGCGGAACCGGATGACGCGGAGGGCGCGGTAGCGCGTGTCATGCTCCGACCGCGGGTGCAGGCTGTTGTCTGATGAAGCGATGCGCACCGAGGGTTTCCGACGTCTGGGCATGACGGTGCTCCGGATCCTGGTCGTCGCCGCCGCCTACTTCGCGGGCGGGCGCATCGGGCTGCTCCAGCAGGTGGTGATCCAGGGCGCGGTCGTCACCCCGCTGTGGCCGCCCACCGGCATCGCCCTCGCCTGCCTGCTGTGGCAGGGGCTCCGCGTCTGGCCCGGCATCGCCCTCGGCGCCTGCCTGGTCATCCTGTCGATCAGCGGCTCGATCGACCCCGTCGGCTTCGGGATCGCCGCGGGCAACACCCTCGCCCCCGTATGCGCCTTCCTGATGCTCCGGCGCGTCCGCTTCCGCATCACCCTGGACCGGCTCCGGGACGGCGTCGCACTGGTCTTCCTGGGCGGGCTGGGGCCGATGCTGATCAGCGCCACCGTCGGAGCCGGGCTGCTCCTGCTCACCGGCAGCATGCCCCAGAGCGGATTCTGGATCGTGTGGTGGACCTGGTGGGCTGGCGACGCCATGGGCGTGCTCGTCATCGCGCCGCTGCTCCTGGTCCTGCGCATGGCCAGGCTCCCCTCGGACGCCTACCGGTGGGCGGAGGCGGCCGCCCTGCTCGCCGCGGCCTTCGCCGTCACCCTGCTGGCGACCCGCAGTGACCTTGCCCTGTTCTTCCTCGTCTTCCCGCTCCTGGTCTGGGCCGCCCTGCGCTTCCAGCTGGAGGGCAGCGCACCCTGCATGCTGCTCGTGTCCGCCATGGCGAACACGGCGGCGATCGACCAGGAGGGCCCCTTCGACCGCCACACGCTCGTCGAGGCCATGGTCAACCTCCAGGCGCTCAACGGCTCCGCGGCGCTGACCTCCCTGCTGCTGTCGGCGGTCGTCACCGAGCAGAACGTCATCCGCGCCAGGATCGAGCAGGCGTGCCAGGACCTCGCCGAGGTCGTGGAGCGGCTCGCGCCGGGGAAGGCGCCGACCGGCTGGCCGCCGAAGGGCGAGGACATCGTGGAAACCGAGGACGGATAGCCCGGGGGCGCGCAGACGTCCAAAATCCCCCTGGACAACGGCCGGTACCCGGATAGGCTCGGCCGCTCATGGACCGGGTGCACGGGCACGGGGGTGGACACCATGGAACCGGGAAGCGCAGCGCCCAGTGATGCCTCGGTGGCAAGGATCCTGGGCGCCGACGGCAGACCCGAGGGAGCCGGCTTCCGCGCCGGGCCGCGCGAGGTCGTCACCTGCGCGCACGTGGTCGCCACGGCGCTCGGCCTGCCCGCCGACACCCGGGACGCACCCGGCGGCCGATTATGGGTCGACTTCCCGCTCGCCGAGCGCGGCACCCGGGTGCCCGCACGCGTCGAAGCCTGGACCCCGGTGCGGCCCGACGGCTCCGGCGACGTCGCCGTCCTGGAACTCCTCGCCGATCCGCCCGCCGGTGCACCCGTCGCCCGCCTCGTCGAGGACGCGGCCGGCCCCGACCGCCGGGTGCGCGCCTTCGGCTTCCCGCCGGCCTACGACGACGGCGCCTGGAGCGTCGGCTGGCTGCGCGGGGCCACCGGCGCCGGCTGGCTCCAGTACGACACCGATCCCGCCAGCGAGCACCGCGTCGAGCAGGGCTTCTCCGGGGCGCCGGTCTGGGACGTCGCCGAGGGCGGCGTCGTCGGCATGGTGGTCGCCGCCGACACGCGGTCCGATGTGCGCACCGCGTACCTGATCCCCGTACGCACCCTGCGCGAGAGCTGGTCGGCGCTGGCCGCGCGGGCCCTGCCCGCCTGCCCCTTCCGCTCCCTGGAGCCCTTCGGGGAGCAGGACGCCGGCCTCTTCCACGGCCGCGCCGAACCCGCCGACCGGATCGCCGGCCTGCTCGCCCACGCCCCCGCGACCAGCCTCGTCGGACCGTCCGGCTGCGGCAAGTCCTCCCTCCTGTACGCCGGCGTGCTGCCCCGGCTGCGCCGGCGGTCCGAGCTGGAGATCGTCGTCTTCCGGCCGGGCCGGCTCGGCCGCGCCCCGCTGGAGGCGCTCGCGCTCGCCCTGCTGCCCCGGCTGGAGCCCGACCTGACGGAAACCGCCCGGATCGCCGAACTCCCGGAACTGACCGCGCTGTTGCGGGACGGCCAGTTCCCCGCCGTCGTGGAGCGGCTGCTCGCCCGGCAGGGCAAGGAGCGGCTCCTCGTGGTCGCCGACCAGTTCGAGGAAGCCCTCACCGGAACCGGAGCCGGCGCCGACCCCGCCGAACTGGACGCCCTGGCGGGGGTGTTGGCGTACTGCCTGCTGCCCGGCTCCCGGATGCGGCTGGTCACCGGACTGCGCGCCGACTTCCTCACCCCCGCCCTCGCCCACCCGGGCCTCGCCCCGCTGTTCTCGGGCGAACGGCTCTTCACCGTGGGCGCGATGTCCGGCGGCGAACTGCGGGCCGCGGTGGAACTGCCGCTCACGGGCACCGGCGTCACCTACGACCGCGGGCTGGTCGACCGCATCCTCGGCGACGTCGGCAGCGACCCCGGACGGCTGCCGCTGCTCGAATTCACCCTGACCAAACTGTGGGAGCGCCAGCGCCACGGACGCATCGGCCACACCGCGTACGAGTCCCTCGGGCGGGTCCACGACGCCCTGGTCACCCACGCCGAGCAGGTCTGGACCGGCGCCCTCACCGACACCGAGCAGCGGGCCGCCCGCGCCCTGCTGGTCCAGCTCGTCCACCCCGGCGACGACGGCATCGCCCCCACCCGCCGCACCCTCGCCCGCTCCGAACTCCGCCCCGAGCAGTGGCGGCTGGCCCAGCGGCTGATGACCACCCGCCTGCTTGTCCCCGGCGAGGACTACCGGCCGGAATCCGGCCCGCCCCAGGAGACCGTCGAGCTGGCCCACGAGACCCTGCTGACCCACTGGGACCGGCTGCGCACGTACGTCGCCGAGGACCGCGACTTCCGCCTGTGGCAGGAGGGGCTGCGCCGCCGCATCACCCAGTGGTCCGGCGAGGGACGGTCCGGGCGGCGGCTGCTGCGCGGCCAGGACCTCCGCGACGCCCACCGCTGGCGGACCGCCCGGACGGATGAACTGCGGCCCGCGGAACAGGAGTTCATCGAGGCGAGCGGCAAGACCGCCCGGCGGCGGCTGGCCGGGATCACCGCCGTCGGCGTCGTCCTCGCCCTGCTGGCGGGGATCGGCAGCTGGGTCTGGCGTACGGACATCAGCCAGGACGCGGCGGCGAAGGCGTCGAGCGTACTGGTCCAGCAGTCCCGCGACGCCGAACTGGCCGGAAACCCAGGCGACTTCGGCATGTCGTACACGGCGCTGCTGCTCGCCCTGCGCGCCTACCGCACCCAGGACACCCCGCGCACGCGCGAGCGGCTCGGCGAGATGTACGCCCGGTACGGCTTCGCCGACATCCTCGCGCCCCAGTACCGGGGCATGACCACCGCCGTAGTCGAATGGATGCGCGTCCCAGCCGAGACCGTCACCGACGGTCAGGCGAAGGTGGTGGCCGCGCGGACGGCCAAGGGGGAGCTCGTGGTGCTGCGCGCGGACGACTCGGGCCTCAAGCGCGTGGAGACGGGGCGCACGGCGGACGTCACGGGCATCAGCCGGGACGGCACGATGGTGGCCCTGGCCGAATCGATGGGCCTGCTGCCATCGGACGGCACGCCGCCGGATCCGGGGCGGACCGCGGCCCGGCTGCTCACCGTGGAAACCGGCCGCATCCTGGACCTGGAGGCGCCGCAGGGCGGAGACCCGTTCCCCAAGGACCTCGACACGGGCCCCGACATCCCGGGGCTCGAGCTGCCCCCGCTCCCCGAGTTCCCCGGACTGGAACTGCCGACCCAGTACGCCCGGCTCGCCTTCGACCCGGGGTCCGAAGTGCTGCTCGGACAGACGGGACTGTTCGGGGAGAGCGGCAGGCTGGTGCTCTGGAACACGGCCGACGGGCGGATCAGGAAGGTCATGCCCGGCCTTCCGGAAGCCGTCGAGCGGATGTGGCCGACGGCCGGGGGAGCGCGGCTGCTCACCGTGAGCACCGAGGGCGTGTCGCTGTCGGGGTCGACCGGGGTGGTGAAGTCCTGGGACCTGACCGGCGCGGCGCCGGTCGGCAGAGAGCTGATGCGCTGGCAGAGCACCACGGCGAAGGGC
Source organism: Streptomyces sp. NPDC058525 (assembly GCF_042719495.1). Taxonomy (NCBI): domain Bacteria; kingdom Bacillati; phylum Actinomycetota; class Actinomycetes; order Kitasatosporales; family Streptomycetaceae; genus Streptomyces; species Streptomyces sp. NPDC058525. Next base: position 122,002 of record NZ_JBHXNP010000002.1, on the reverse strand, counting down.
GTGCACATGGACGTGAGCCCGGACCTCGCACGGCTGGCGCTGGTCGAGACGGAGACCGTGGTCCGCGGAGGGCAGTCGCTGCTCTCGCACCGGATCGCCGTGCACGGACTCGACGACGGCAGGCTGTTGCACGAGGAGCGCAGTGAGCAGCAGGTCCCGGTCACCGGGGTCTCTCTGGGCTCCGGCGGGGCGAAGCCGCTGGTGTACTACCTGGAGAACGGGGGACCGCAGATGGAGACCGCACCTTCCGGCGGCCCGGTCCGCACGTTCGGCCAGGGGCAGGCGTGGTCGGGCCTGGAACTCACCGGCCCGGCCGACGGGCCTTCCGTGGTCATGGACGGGCTCGGCATGGTCGCCGTCGCCGGACCCGGTGACGGCGGTGACGCACTCGGCAGGCTCCCGGCCCCGGGGGCGAAGCCGGTCGAGACGCCGCCCGCGGCCGAGGCCGCCCGCTGGATGACACGGCTGTGCCGGACCCTCGGCGACGAGACCCTGCCGCCCGCGGTCGACGAGAACGTGCCGCCCGGTGCCTACCGGGGGGCTCTGTGCGAGGGAAGGAACGGAACGCGTGGGTGACAACGCGCAGCTCATCTGGGTGCCGCTGGAGGCGGACGGCGAAGGCGGCGGCGAACGGGTGGTGGTGGAGGTCCCGCCCGGCAGCTCCGGGATCGTACGGGCCGCCCGGCCCGGCGAGATCGCGGGGACGGCCGCGCGCTCGCTGGCCGAGAGCTTCGACCAGGTGCGGGCGGCCGCCGCCGTGCTGCTGGACCGGATGACCACGATGCCCAGCCCGCCGGACACGGTCGAGGTCGAACTCGGAGTGAAGATCAACGCCGAGGCGGGCGCGATCATCGCGAAGACGGCGGCGGAGGGCAACTTCACCGTCCGGCTGACCTGGCAGCGCGGAGAGCAGCCGCCCGCCCCGGCGGCCGAGGGCACCGCACCCTGACGGAATCGGGTCTGGGACCGTTCAATGGAGTACGTGCACACCGGCCGGGGGGACGCGGATGACCGTGAGTCGTGACAGCGACAGCGGCAGTGACCGTGACCGTGATCGTGACAAGGGCGGGCGTGACGGACGCATCGTCACCTTCTACGCGTACAAGGGCGGCGCCGGCCGCACCATGGCGCTGGCCAACACCGCCTGGATCCTCGCCTCGAACGGCAAACGGGTCCTCGCCGTGGACTGGGATCTGGAGGCCCCCGGCCTGCACCGCTTCCTCCGCCCCTTCCTGGATCCCGCCACGCTCGGCGCCTGCCCCGGGGTCATCGACCTGATCACCGAGTACGCCGAGGCCGCGGCCGGCCCGGTGCAGCGAATGGAGGGCCGGCACGAGGACTACGCGCGCGTGCAGCGGCACACCGTAGAGCTGGCCCCCGCGGCCCTGGGCTGGGAGTTCCCGGAGGGCGGGGCCCTCGACTTCCTCTCGGCGGGCCGGCAGAACCGCGAGTACTCCGTGACCGCCACCACCTTCGACTGGGACCGCTTCTACGACCTGCTCGGCGGCGGCCGCTTCATCGACGCCCTGCGCGCCGACATGAAGCGGAACTACGACTACGTCCTGATCGACAGCCGCACCGGCCTGTCCGACACGGCGGACATCTGCACCATCCACCTCCCGGACGTGCTGGTGGACTGCTTCACCCTCTCCGGCCAGTCCATCGACGGAGCGGCCGCCGTCGCCCGGCAGATCGACGAGCGCTACTCGGACCGGCGCATCACGATCCACCCCGTCCCGATGCGCGTCGACGAGAGCGATCCGGGCCGGGCCCAAGCAGGCCGCGCACTGGCCCGGACCACGTTCGACCGGTTCGTCCACGGCCTCGCCGGGGACGAGCTCACCTCCTAGTGGCGCACCGTGGAGATCCCGTACCGCTCCGCCTACGCCTACGAGGAGACCCTGGCGGTCTTCGGCGACGAGCCCGGGCACACCGGCTCCCTGCTCGCCGCCTTCGAACGGCTCACGGCCGTGATCACCGAAGGCGCCGTCACGTCCATGCCCGATGTCGACGAGCGGACGCGCCTGCGGATCCGGGACGCCGTCGCCCGCCCCTCCGCCCCGGCCCGCGACGACCTGGTCCTCTGCTACGTCCCCGAGAACCGGATGTGGGCCGACTGGACCGAGGCGGTGCTCACCCGGGCCGGCTGCCGGGTGATCCCCGTGGACGTGTCCGCCGCGCCCGCGCCCGACGGGACGGACTTGGGCGGCGGCGACCCCGGCGTCCGGACCGTGGTGCTGCTCTCCGCCGCCTACCTCAAGTCCGACCGCGCCATGGACGCGTGGGAGCGTGCGGCCGCCGCGGCTCCGACCGGGAGCCGAGGCGGACCCATTCCGCTCACCGTGGGCGACGTCCGCCTGTCCTCGCTGTTCCCCGCCCACGACCCGGTGGACCTGTTCCGCCTCGACGAGGCGCAGGCCACGGCCGCCCTGCTGCGCGCGGTGGAGCTCCCGGCCCTCCCGGAACTCCCGGAGGGCGTGTCAGGCACCTCCTCCCGGCCCGGCCCCCGCTTCCCCGGAACCGTCCCGAGGATCTGGAACGCGCCGCCCCGCAACCCCGGTTTCACCGGGCGCGCCACCGTGCTGGAGCGGATGCGCGACCAGCTCGGCAGCGGACTGGCCGTGGTGCTGCCGCAGCCGCAGGCCCTGTACGGACTCGGCGGCGTGGGCAAGACCCAGCTGGCGCTGGAGTACGCGCACCGCTTCATGGCCGACTACGACCTGGTGTGGTGGATCCCCGCGGAGCAGACCGACGATGTGGTCGCCGCGCTCGCGGAGCTGGCCGTACGGCTGGGCGCGGGGTCCGGACAGGACATGGCGGCCGACGTGCAGGAGGCGATCGACCTGCTGCGGCGCGGTGAGCCGTCCGCCCGCTGGCTGCTGGTCTTCGACAACGCGGACGATCCCGAAGACCTCACGCGGTTCCTCCCGCCGGGCGGCCCGGGCCACGTGCTCGTCACCTCCCGCAACCAGGCCTGGTCGCAGTACGCCGACACGCTGCCCGTGGACGTGTTCCGGCGCGAGGAGTCCGTCGAGCACCTCCGGCGCCGGGCCCCCGGGCTCGGGCAGGAGGAGGCCGGGCAGCTGGCCGCGGCACTGGGCGACCTGCCGATCGCCGTGGAGCAGGCGGGCGCCTGGATCGCCGGGACCGCGACGCCGGTCGCCCAGTACCTGGAGCAACTCGCCCGGCAGCCCGCGCACGTGCTGGGCCTGAACCAGGCGCCCGGCTACCCGGAGCCGGTGGCCGCCACCTGGAACATCTCCGTCGAGCGGCTCCGGCACCGTTCCCCGGCCGCCGTACGGCTGCTCCAGCTCTGCGCCTTCTTGGGGCCCGAGCCGATCTCGCCGAACCTGCTCTTCAGCAAGGAGATGATCGACGCCCTCAAGCCGTACGACGTCTCGCTCCAGGAGAAGCTGGTGCTGGGCCGGGTGATCCGGGAGATCGGCCGGTTCGCGCTGGCCAAGACCGACCAGGTCGCCAACGCCATCCAGGTGCACCGGCTGGTCCAGGCCGTGATCCGGTCGCAGCTGACCGAGGAGGAGCAGCGCGAGGCCCGGCACGCGGTGCACCGGATCCTCGCCGGAGCCCGGCCGGACGACGACGACCCGGTCGACAACCCGGAGAACTGGCCGCGGTTCGACACGATCTGGCCGCACCTGGCCCCGTCCGAAGCCCGGTACTGCCATGAGCCGGAGACGCGCCGGCTGCTGATCGACCGGGTCCGCTACCTGTGGAAGCGAGGTGCACTCGACGCCGCCGAGCAGCTGGCCGGGGAGCTGCGCGCGATCTGGCGGGAAATCCTGGGCGATCACGACATCCAGTACCTCTACCTGCGCTTCCATCTCGCCACCATCCTCCGTTCCCGAGGCCGGTTCGTGGAGGCGCGAGAGCTGGACGAGGTCACGCTGGACCGGCAGCGCAGCGTCCTCGGCGACTCGCACCCGCACACGTACATGACCACCGGCGCCCTGGCGATGGACCTGGGCGCGCTCGGCCGGTACGGCGAGGCGAGGGAGCTGGCGCACGCCGCCCACCAGGGCTTCGCGGAGATCTTCCACGAGAGCCACCCGCGCAGCCTGGCCGCCGCGAACAACCTGGCACTGACCCTGCGCATGGTCGGGCAGTACGCGCGGGCCCGGGAGATCGACCACGAGGTCTTGGGCCGGCGCACGGAGGTGCTGGGTCCGGAGCACCCGTACACCCTGTCCTCCGCCCGGCACCTCGCCCGCGACCTGCGCGAGGTGGGCCGGTACGAGGACTCGGTACGGCTGCTCAGCCGGACCCGTGCGAGCTGCGAGCGCACCCTGGGGAAGGACGATCCCGGCACCCTGTCGGCCGCGACGAGCCTCGCCGTCTCGCTGCGCCGGGCCGGCCGGCCGGCGGAGGCGCTGGAACTGACCACGGCCGCCCGGGACCGCTACCGGGCCGCCTACATCTCGGACCACCCGGACCACCCGGACCACCCGGACCTGCCGGCCTGCGAACTGAACCTGGCCGCCGACCTGTTCGCGACCGGGGACCCGGGCGGGGCGCGGGACCTGGCGCAGGAGGTGGTCGACGCGTACGCACGGGTGCCGGGCGAGCACCACCCGTACACCCTGGCCGCCGTCAACAACCTCGCGGTCTACCACTGCGCGACGGGGGAGGCGGACGTGGCGGAGCCCATGCTCCGCCGGACCGTCCGCTCCCTGCGCGAGGTGCTGGGCGACGACCACCCGCACACCCTCCTCGCCCGGCTCAACCTGGCCGGCGCCCTGGCCGGCCTGGACGATCCGCAGGGCGCCCTGGAACTGGACCGGCAGACCGTGCCGCGGCTGAGCGAGACGCTCGGCGCCCACCACCCCGACACCCTGGCGGCCGCTGCCAACCTGGCCGTCGGCCTGGACCGGACGGGCCGCGGACAGGAGGCGGCCCGAGTGCGGGCCGGGGCCGTCGCCGAGCTGGTCAGGCTGCTCGGCGAGGACCACGCCCTGACCCGCGCCGCCCGCGAGGGACGCAGGATCCACCGCGACCTGGAACCCCTGGCCGTGTGATCCCTCGCTACGCTGCGGCCGTGACCAGTGCAGAGCTGACCCGCCGACGGGTGATGGGCGCCGGCCTCGGCGTCGCGGCCGCGGCGGGGCTCGCCGGATGCTCCGGCGGCTCCGGCCCGGTCCGGCGGCTCCGCCTCGCGACCGGGCCGGAGGGCGGACCGTACAACGCCTTCGGCGAGGCCCTGGCCCGGGCCGTCGCCGCGAGCGGCCGCCGCCTGGAGATCGTCCCGGTGAGCACCTCGGCGAGCGTGAACAACCTGCGCAAGCTGGACGACGGCACCGTGGAACTGGCGCTGGCCATGGCGGACGCGGCCGAGGACGCGGTGCTGGGGCGCGAGTCCTTCACCCGCCCCGCCGCAGTGACGGCCCTGGCCCGCGTCTACGTCAACTACACGCACCTCCTCGTCCCGGCGGACGGCCCCGTGCGCACGGTGCGGGAGCTCGCCGGACGGCCGGTCGCGGCAGGGGCGACGGGCTCGGGCGTACAGGTGGTCGCAGGGCGGGTCCTGCGGGCGGCCGGGCTGGGCGGCGGCTCCCCGGCCGCCCGCGAGCGGCAGCTGGGGCTCGCCGCCTCGGCGGCGGCACTGCGGGAGCGCGCGGTCGACGCGGTGTTCTGGTCCGGCGGGGTCCCCACCCCGGCGCTGGCCGGGCTGGCGCGCGAACTGCCGCTGCGGTTCCTCCCGCTGGACGGCTACGTGGGCGCGCTGCGCCAGGACCACGGCCCCGTCTACACCTCGGTCACGCTCCCGGCCGGGGTGTACGGGCTCACGGAGCCGGTCGGGACCATCGGCGTCGGCAACTACCTCCTGGCCCGCGACGACGTACCGCAGGGCGCCGTCCGCGAACTGCTCCAGGTGGTGTTCGAGCGGTGGAGCGACCTGCTGCGCGAAGTGACGGCGGGCGCACGCCTGGAGCCCCGGTTCGCGATCTCGACCGGGGCGGTGCCGCTGCACCCGGGCGCCGTCACCTACTACCGCTCGGTCTACGGCTGACCGGCTACGGGGCGGGCGGGAGCCGGAACTCGACGACCAGGCCGTGCGGGCTGTTGCCGCCGACGTCGAGCCGGCCGCCGCTGATCCGGGCGATCTCGTCGGCGATGGCCAGGCCCAGCCCGCTGCCGGGCACGTTCTGGTGCTCGGGGGCGCGGGCGAAACGCCGCAGCAGCAGATCCAGTTGGTCCTCCGCCACGCCCGGGCCGTCATCGGCCACCCGTACGACGGCCGTCCCGTCCGCACCCCGCCCGGCGGTCACCTCGACCCGGCCGCCGCGCGGCACGAACTTGACGGCGTTGTCGAGGAGCGCGTCCAGGATCCGGCCCGCCGCGTCCGGCAGGGCCCGCGCCCGCAGGCCGTCCGCCGGGCCGTCGGCCGTCAGCTCCAGCCCGGCGTCGCGGAACACCGGAGCCCAGGCCCGGACCCGTTCCCGTACGGCCCGCGACACGTCCTGGTCCGCCGGCTCCGCGCCCCCGGACTCCACCCGGGCCAGGGCCAGCAGCCCGTCGAGCAGCTCCTCCAGGCGCTCCGCCTCGTCGAGGGCGCGGGTGTGCTCCGCCCGGCCGGGACCGGGGGCGATGTGCGGTTCGACGTTCTCCAGTTGCAGCACCAGCGTGGCCAGCGGATTGCGCAGCTGGTGGGAGGCGTCGGCGACGAAGTCGCGCTGGCGGCCGATGGAGTCGGCCACGGCCTCCGCCATGATGTTGAAGTGCTGCCGCAGCCGGCGCAGTTCCGGTGGTCCGGTGTCGGAGACGGCCCGTGCCTGAAGGCTGCCGGCGGCCAGTCCCTCCACCGCCCGGTCCAGATCGCCGACCGGGCGCATCAGCCAGCGCGCGATCCCGGCGGCCACCAGCGCGGCCGCCGCGAAGGCCGCGGCGGCTCCGGCGGCGATGACCGACCAGCGGACCGTGACGTCCAGCCGGGCGGCGTCGGTGGACACGGCCATCAGGACCGCCCCGCTCACCCGCTCGTCCCGGCCCACCGGCTCGGCGAGCACCACGGTCTTCGGGCCCCACGGGCGTACGGTGGGCAGCCGGTCCGTGGAGCGCCCGGTGAGCGCGCGGCTCCGGGCCTCGTCCGCATCGCGGGCGTCCTCCCAGGCGGTGTCCGCCCCGGCCCGCGCGACCGTGGCACCCGCCGTGTCGACCACGGCCACCCCGGCTCCGTACAGCTGGGCGTACCGGCCGATCTCGGCCGACAGCTCCAGCCGGTCGGCGCCCGTGCGCATGCGTTCGGCGAGATCGGCGAACCGCACGGCCTCCGAACGCCGTTGCAGGAGCAGGTGCTCGGTCCGGCCCCGGGCGTAGGCGTCGGCGAGCGGGGCGCAGAGCAGCAGCGCCGCCGCCCCCATCAGGACCATCAGCACGGCGAGCAGCCGCCGCCTCACCGCCCGCCGCCCCCGCCCCCGTCGCTCCCGCCCTCGCGCCCGTCCCGTGCGGCAGGGCAGCCGAGCTGGTAGCCGAACCCGCGGACCGTGCGCACCAGGCCGGAGCGGCCGGTCTTGGCGCGGATCCCCGCCACGTGGACGTCCAGGGAGCGCGAGGCGGCGAGGAAGACGTCACCCCAGATCCGGTCCAGGATCTCCTCACGGGAGTGCACCTCGTCGGGGCGGGCCGCCAGGAAGGCCAGTACGTCGAACTCCCGGCGGGTCAGGCGGACCTCCGCCCCCGCCACCGTCACCGTACGGCCCGCCGGGTCGACCTCGACGTCCCCGCTGCGCACCCGCCCGCCCCCGGCCTCCGGCCGGCCGGCCGACGCCGCTCCCGTCCGCCGCCGCACCGTGTCGATCCGGGCCATCAGCTCGGCCATCCGGAACGGCTTGACCACGTAGTCGTCGGCGCCCGCCCGCAGCCCCTGCACGATGTCGCGCTCCTCGCAGCGGGCGGTCACCACGATCAGCGGCGCGTCGCAGACGGTGCGCAGCCGCCGCAGCAGTTCCAGCCCGTCCAGATCGGGCAGCCCCAGGTCGAGCAGGACGAAGTCCGCCTCGTGGACGAACCGCAGGGCGTCCAGGGCACGGCCCACCCGGCGGACGCTGTGCCCGCGCTGGGCGAGGGCCGTGCCGAGGGCCTGGGCCATGCGGTCGTCGTCCTCGACGAGAAGCGCGTGCATAGACAGTTACCTCGCGAGCTGTGACCGGGGTCAGAAGCTTACGGGAGCCGCCGCGGGCCGGTCCGGGCCGCCATCGGCCCCGGCCCGCGCCTTGGCCTCGGCGTCGGCCCGCTCCTCGGCACGGCTGAGCGCGGCATTGCGGGTGTCCGGCATCAGCACGTACGTCACGAGCGAGACCAGCGCGCACCCGGAGACGTACCAGAAGAACATCGTCTCGTGGCCGCTGCTCTTGAACCACAGCGCCACGTACTCCGCCGTGCCGCCGAACAGCGCGTTGGCGATCGCGTACGGCAGCGCCACGCCCAGGGCGCGCACCCGGGTCGGGAACAGCTCCGCCTTGACCGCCGCGTTGATCGAGGTGTAGCCGGTGACGATCACCAGGGCCGGCAGCGACAGTCCCAGCGCGGACCAGTAGGAGGAGGCCGACCCGAGGGCGGTCATGATCGGGTACGTGCCGACGGTGCAGCCCACCGCGAAGGTGATCAGCAGGGGCCGTCGGCCGATCCGGTCCGACAGCATCCCGGCGAAGGGCTGGAGCACGGCGAACAGGGCCAGCGCGGTGAAGCTCACCAGCGTGGCGGTGGTCTTCTCCATGCCGGCGCTGCCCACCAGGTACTTGGTGAGGTAGGTGGTGTACGTGTAGTACGCCACGGTGCCGCCCAGGGTGAGCGCCATGACCAGTCCGGCCTGCCGCCGGTGCTGCCACAGGACCTTCAGCGTGCCGCGCGCGCCGTCGTCGTCCGCGTCCTCGCCGGAGGCCTCCTCCTTGAAGGCGTCGGTCTCCTGGAGCCGCCGCCGCAGCCAGAAGACGACCACCGCGAACAACGCCCCGAGGAGGAAGGGGATGCGCCAGCCCCAGCTCTCCAACTGGGCCGTGGTGAGCGTGTGCTGCAGCGTGATCAGGATGCCCAGGCCGAGCAGCTGCCCGCAGGTCATCGACACGTACTGGAAGGACGACCCCAGGCCGCGCCGGTCGCGGGCCGACGCCTCGGTGAGGTAGGTGGCGCTGGCCGCGTACTCGCCGCCGATGCTCATCCCCTGGAGCAGCCGCGCGAGCAGCAGCACCAGGGCGCCGAAGTAGCCGGCCTGGCCGTAGGTCGGGGCGACGGCGATCAGCAGCGCGGCCACCGACATCATCGTCACGGTCAGCGTCAGCGCGCTCTTGCGCCCGTGCCGGTCGGCGGCGCGGCCCAGGATCCAGCCGCCGACGGGCCGCATCAGGAAGCCGACCGCGAAGATGCCCGCCGTGTTCATCAGCTGGGTCGTCGGATTGTCGCCGGGGAAGAAGGAGTCGGCGAAGTAGATCGCGAAGCTGGCGTAGACGAACCAGTCGTACCACTCGACGAGGTTGCCGAGCGAGCCGCCGATCAGGGCGAGACGGCGCTTCTTGCGCTCGTCCCCGGGCGGCGGCGGGGCGGGCGTCACGGTGGACGGGGACATGGCGGCTCCAGACGGACGGCGGAAGTCCCGGGCGGGGACGGGGGAGATGCCCCGGTGGCGGGGAAGTGCCCAGAGCATGCGGCCGCCGCCGGCCGCGGACAAGCTCCGCCACCCAGATCTAACGTCCCGCTAAGAAAGCCGGGGGCGTGCGCGGGCGCCAAGGGGCGTGCGGGGGAGCGGATGCGCTATCTCCGGAAGATTCCCGAAGACCGGCTTGCACGATCGGCCCTGTTTTCCGATGGGGTGGGGATCAGGAGCCCTTCGTGCTCCACGGCGGCCGGAGCCGGAGGGCAGGCAGCCGCGCTACACACCATCGGGAAGGTTTCGCGCAGACGTGGACGTCGAGGTCGTTGCCCTCGTGCTGATAGCCGCTACCGCGGTACGTGTTTTCGCTTTTGACGTGGTCAGGGTGTCGCCGGCCCGGTGGGCGGCGACGAGCAGCCGTGGGAGAGTGCATGAGTGAGGGCGAGTTCGACCCATCCGGGGACCGGGCGGTCTCCAGCGAGCTGGCCGGTGTGCTGCCGGTGGACTACACCGCCTTCCACTCCCAGCAGCATCGCGCCTACCTGCGCTATGCCCATCTGCAGCTGGGTTCCCGGCAGGACGCCGAATACGTGGTCGACGACGTGTTCACCTTCCTGCTCAAGGTGTGGCCGCACGCCCTGAAGGAGGCGAGCCTGCACGGGTTCGCCTGGGCGGTGCTCCGCGAGCACGTCGAGCGCAGGCTCGCGGTCTCGGCCCGTTCGGTGGCGATGGTGGAGACCGCGTGGTTCGCCGCGCTGCGCCGCGCCTCCCGGGAGCGGATGGAACTGCTGGAGTCGAAGCTCGGCCTGTACGCGGCGATCGCGGACCTGTCCGAGCGGCAGTACGACGTGGTGCTGCTGGCCTTCCTGCTGGGCAATGACAACGACACGGTCGCCCGGATGATGGGCATTTCCTCGGCGACCGTCCGTTCGCACATCCGAGGCGCACGCCGAACCCTGTCCCGGAAACTCGGGGTGGACTGGGTCCCTGGAGAGGAGAAGGACCAGTGAGCGATGTGACTCGCGATCGCGACCCTGTGACGTGGGACGGACTGGACGCGGCCCTGCGGGCAGCGGAGGTCCTGGTCGAGGAGTACGCCGGCTACGACGAGGGCGCGGCACGGCGCCGGATCGCCCGCCGGATCGTGGCCGACCGCGCCCGGGCGGCGATCGGCACGGAAGGCGGCTGCGCACCCGCGCCGCGCTCGGCCGGAGTCGACGACCTCGTGCTCGACGCCACCTGCCACGTACGGGCGGCCCGGACCCTGGACGAGATCGCCTGGGCGCTCGCCGAGAGCCGGGCCTTCGCGGAGATCGCCCTGGGCCCCGGCTCATGGCCCCACGGAGCCGACTCGGCCCTGCTGTTCGGCTGCCTCCTGCACCTGGACGACGCGGAGGGCGCGCAGTTCTGGTTCCAGTACGCCGCCGGCGCCGGGTCCCGGACCGCAGCCCGCTGCCTCTACCTCCACCACCTGGCCCGCGCCGAGGTGAAGACCGCCCGCCACTGGAAACGGCAGGCACAGGCCCTGCCGCCCGACGAGCACCTGCCGGCCCTGCCGGAGATCCCCGACACCCTCGAGGAAGCCCTGCGGGCCTCGATCATCTGGACCTCCCCGCCCATCACCACCCAGGACCTCACCGCCCTCAGCGGCGCGGGCCGCTTCGTACGCCCCCCGTACCGGCTGCCCCCGCGGCTCCGGCGGGCCGTCACGGCGCACGTCTGGTCCGAGGACCCGGACCTGGGAGACGTACCCATGCCCGGCCCGCAGGTCGCCGCCGCCGTGGCACAGCACGCACGACTGAACCCCCTGCACCTGACCGACGAGGCGGCGCACGCCTGGGCCCTCGACGTGCTCAACGAGCCCCAGCCGGCCCGGGCCCCCCGCAGCTCACCGGAACGGCGCCCCGCGCCGGCCGCGATGGAATCCGTCCACCGCGCCCTGCGCGTCCTCGAGGTCGTCAACCGGTACGCGGGCGGCGTGAGCCTGACCCAGATCGCCCGGGAGACGGACCTGCCCCAACTGGCCCTGGCCCGGGCCGTGGAGCAGCTGGCCCGCGCGGCACTGGTCACCCCCGTCGGCCCCGACGCCTACATCGCAGGCGGCGCCCTGCGCCTCGGCCCGGGCGAGGACGGCCGCGCACACCTCCAGGAAACGCTCGCCTGGGTCCGCGACGCGGTGGGAGCCGCCGTCTACGTGGCCCGCTACACCGACGGAGAGGTCTCCATCACCCAGTACGCCGACGGGCCCGCCACACCGCTCGTCGAGGAATGGGTGGACTTCCGCGCCGCGGCCCACGCCTCCGCCGTCGGCAAGGCCCTGCTCGCCCAGCTCGACGACGACCAGCGCAAGGACCACCTCTCCCGCCACCGGCTCACCCGCTTCACCGCCCACACCCTCGGCACCCCGCAGGCCCTCTTCCAGCAGCTCGACAGCCGGCGGCCCAGCGCCCCCCTGCTCGACCTCCAGGAGTACGCGCTGGGCACCCTCTGCGCCGCGGTCCCGATCACGGCGGGCCCGAACGCCGAATGCGTGGCCCTGTCCATCCCGGCCACCGACCCCCGCCGCCTGCAACAGGCCGCACGGATCCTGCAGAGCGAGGCCGCGGCCGTCCTCATCGCCCTGATCGTCGTCGGCAGCACACAGCCCGCCACACCCCAGAGCGCCGCCCGGGAGGGAGACAACGGCCCCGCGGGCCTGGGCAGCGGCGTCCTGTCCCCGACCGCCTAGACCCCGTAGGGCCGCGACGCAGGACACCCCGACGCCGGACGCGGACGCCCCCGCCCGGGAAGTCCGGGCGGGGGCGTCCGCGGCGGGCCGCGGAACCGTCAGGTGCCGAGGGCGGAGCCGCGCCACTGCTGGTTGGTGTGGTGCGGGGTGCAGTCCCAGATGCCGACGCGGGCGCCGTTGCCGGTGGCCCAGCCGAGCGCGTCGAGGCACTTGCCCGAGTGGACGCTGCGCAGCAGGCCGTTCGGGAGCTGCTCCCACTTCTGGTTCAGCCCCTCGTGACAGGAGTTGAGACCGATCAGCGAGCCGTTCTCGGTCTTGCCGTACTGGACGTCCAGGCACTTGCCCAGGGCGCGAACGGTGCCGTTGGCCTCCAGCTTCCACGCCTGCGCGTTGGAGCCGTTGCAGCCGTAGATCTGGATCGGCGTGCCGTCGGCGGTCTTGGCGCCCTTGACGTCCAGGCACTTGCCGGAGTGGACCCCGACGATCTGCCCGGAGCCCGGGGGCGGCGGCGGCACGCAGTAGATCTCCAGGGAGACCTGGTAGTAGCCGCCGTTGCCGATGGGCGCGGCGACGGGACCGGCCGAGCGGGCGCAGTTGGCGGCGGGGTAGCCCTCCTGCGTGGCCTGGGCGTACGCGCTGTTCCAGGCCGCGTCGGTGGCGATGTTGAGCGGGCCGTAGCCGGCGCCGAGGAAGTACTTCGGCGCGGTCGGGACGTTCGCCGCGGCGGCGGGTGCCGTTGCCGGGCCGGGTGCGGCGGCGGCGGGTCCGGCGAAGAGGGTCGCGCCGGCCAGGAAGGTCGCGGCCGCGGTCGACAGCCATCGAGCCAACTTCACGAGGGGTCCTTTCACAAGGATCGGGAGGAACGGAACCGCCGGGCCCGCGGTGGTGACGACGTTAGCCGCGCCCCGCCGCCGTGAAGTCTCACCGGAGTATCAACTCCGGTCAGCGAACGGCCTGTTCCCGCCGTGACTGGCGTGATCACGGTGGGTATCGTCCCGGGTCCGTGGAGACCACCGATGATCTCGCCCGGCTGCGGGCCGCCCTCGCGCAGCACGACCTGGTCAACCTGACCGGCGGACTGGGCACGGGGAAGAGCCGACTGGCCGCGCGGCTGCCCGTCGCCGCCGTGCTCGAACCGGGCGAGGCCTGCGATCCCGCCGTGCTGCGGGGGCTCGCCGCCGGGCCCGGCGGCCTCCTGCTGATCGACGGGGTGGACGGCCCGGGGCAGGCCGAGGCACTGGCCGCGTCCCTGTACGAGGCGTGCGGGCCGCCGACGCCGGGGCATGGGCCGTATGCGGTGCACCCGCCACGGCCGGTGCTGCTGGTCAGCAGGATCCCGCTGCGGGCGGCCGCGGGATGGGCGGAGGCCGGTCCGGTCACCGTCACCGTCGGGCCCAGGCCGCCCGAGGCGGTCGAGGCGCAGGCGCGGGCCGCGGGCATCACGGACCCGCAGGGCCTGGCGCTGGTGGTGCGGCTGGCCGGCGGGGTACCGCTGCTGGCCGAACTGGCCTGCCGGGCACTGCACTCGGGGATCGCCCCGGACGCGCCGGGCGCGGCCGCCGACCTGATGACCGGCGAGGTGCTGGAACGGCTCGGCCGGGAGCGGCCGGGACGGCGCTGGCGCCACGCCCTGCGCCTGCTGGCGACCGTACGGGCCGGGGACGAGCACCTGGTCGCGGGCGGCCCCGCGCTGTTCTCGACGCTGGCCGGGCTGAGCGTCGTACGGCGCGAGCGGCTGGGCCTGGCGGTACGGGAGCCGTACCGCAGCCTGTTCGAGCTGGCGTACCAGTGGCGCCGGCCGAACGCGCACGCGCAGGTGCGCACCCGGGCGGCCGACTACCGCGGCGCGCTGCTCGCCGGGAGCACGGCAGGGCCGGAGGAGCGGGCCGGACTCGTGGAGCAGGGGCTCTTCCTGAGCGGCGACCCGCTGCTGCGGAGCACCCTGTTCCCGCCCGCCGAGGACGGGTCGCGGATCGGCCCCGCCCGTCCGGAGGAGGCGCAGGACGTGGAACGGCTGATGCACCGGTGGGCGGTGCGCGGCGGGTTCGACGTACGGCGTTCCCGGACGATCACCGAGCGCTGGCTGGCGGACGGGCCCTCGTCGTTCAGGCTGGCGCGGGACCGGGACGGCCGGCCGGTGGGCCTGGCCGCACTGGTGCCGGTCGGCGCCGGTACCGAGGGCGGGATCGAGCCCCTGCTCCAGCAGCACACGGCGGCCCTGGGGGCGGGCGGCCGGCCGGGGCTCTTCCTCGGGGCGGCGTACGGGGCGGATCCCGTGACGCACGCGCAGATCCTGCGGGACATCCTGGTCAGCGCCGTCCACGCCGGTCACCTGGTGGTCTCCACCGCCAGCCCGGACTATCAGGCGCTGTTGCGGACGCTGACCTTCCGGCCGCACGGCGGCATCCGGGACGACGTGTACCGGTGCGGGCGCCGTCCCGAGGTCTACAGCCACGACTTCAGCGCCGCGCGGCTGCCGGGATGGATGCGCGCCCTCGCGCCGCCGCCGCCCGGTTCGCCGTTCGGGGGCCGGGACGCGGCGGCCCTCGTCGCGTGGGCGCTCGCCCGGCTCGGCGATCCGGCGGCGCTGTCCGCGAGCCCGCTGCTGTCGGGCCCGCAGTTCGAGTCCCCGGACGCCCTGCGCGGCTGGCTGAGGTGCGCGGTACTGGACCTGGCGGACGCGGAGAGCCGTGCCGACGCCGAGGCCGGGGCGATCCTCCAGGCGTACTACCTGGGGCGCGACCGGACGCACCACCAGGTCGCGCGGCGGCTCCACTTGAGCCGGGCGACCTACTTCCGCAGGCTGCGCCGCGGCCTGGCGCTGGTCGCGGCCCGGCTGCCGGGGTGAGCAGCCGGGCCGGGCAGCCGCCGGCCCGGCGGGTCAGCCGGCCGGGACCGTGGCGGTGGGCGTGTTCCAGCCGGAGATCCGCAGCCGGGGCGCGGAGCCGCGCAGGTCCCCGGTCCGGTAGGTCGCGGTCAGGGTCGCCGACTCGCCGGGCCAGAGGCTGACCTGGTTGTCGCTCCACCGGACGGGCAGCACGGGCGTCCCCTGCGCCGACACCAGGTGGACGTCGGTGAGCAGGGCCGGGGTGTTCCCGGTGCCGGTGTTGCGCAGCGTGACCGTCGTCGTGGACGTCCCGGCACCGTCCGCCGTCGACGAGGCCGTGGCGGTGACGGCCGCCCGCGGCATCGAGTTCAGGCCCGTGAGGTCGGCGTAGCCGGTGGTGGGCGTGTGGTACCAGGTGCTCTTGGTGTAGTCGAGCACGTCCGCCGTGGTGGAGAGCCAGTAGACGTTGCGGCTCACCTCCCGGCCCTCGGCGTCGGTGAGCAGCAGCCGGGCCAGATAAGTGCCGGACAGGCCGGGAACCGACGCCGGGACGGTCAGCGCGGTGCTGCTCGCGCCGCCGCCCGCGACGGCGACACCGGTCACGGTCCGGTCGTAGTGCTGCCTGCCGTCGGTGCCGAAGAGCGTCACCCGCGTGGTCAGCCCGTCGGCGGCCGAGGTCCGGTGGTTGACCACGCTCACGGCCCGGTTGTCGTACCCGTACTGGATGTGCAGGGGCTCGTTCGCCTTCTTCGCGCCGAAGTAGGCCCCGCCCTGGTCGAGGTACCGGTCGACGAGCTGCCACTGGAGCGAGGTCCAGCCGCTGTTGAACATCCAGTAGATGACGCCGGTCGACGGCCGCGAGGCGTCCTTGGCGTTGCGGGCGTACGCCTCGAACTGGGCGCGCACGGCCTCGTACTGGGCGAGCTGCGCCTTGCGGACATAGTCCTCCAGGCCGGTCGGGGGACCGTACCGGCCGGCCAGGGCGGCGTTGTACAGCCCCAGCGTCGCGAAGGTGGGGGAGGGGGAGCGGTGGTACTGGGCGGCGGACGGGTTCTTCCAGAGGGTCTCCAGCTCGGCCGGGGACATCATGCGGCGCAGCGTGTCGAGGGTCGGGATGTCGGGGCCCGCGCTGGTCTCGGAGTTGAACCCGGTCGCGCCGCCCTCCCGCTTCCCGTACCAGTAGCCGGGCGGCACCCAGTCGTAGGGGCCGGTCATCTTCATCCCGGAGCGTCCGGTGATCGGCGCGGAGGCGTCGGAGGCGGCGGGGACCACCGGGGCCGTCCAGTCGGCGGCCTCCAGCGCGTCGACGTACATCTCCTCGATCTCCTCGTTCGGTGCGAAGTCGCTGCCGATCAGGAAGGAGATCACGCTGGGGTGGTGGCGCAGCCGGGCCGCCTCGGCCGCCATCGAGGCCCGGGCGACGGGGTAGTCGGCGTCCTCCCATCTCTCCCCGGCCTCCGTGCCGTTGACCTCCCCTTCCCATTTGTCGCAGCACTCCCAGCCGGGGAGCGTCAGGATCCCGTACCGGTCGGCGAGGTCGAAGAACTCGTCGGGCTCGATGTGCCCTTCCAGGCGCAGGGTGTTGAGGCCCAGGTCGAGCGCGTACCTGAGACGGTCCTCCACGTAGGTGCGGTCCCAGCGCAGGAACTCGTCGGGGGACCAGCCGCCGCCCCTGATCAGCAGCGGTCGGCCGTTGATCCGGTACTGGCGGGCACCGTCGGCGTTCAAGGGCGCCTGTACGTCACGGACGGCGAAGGACTGCCGGGCGGTGTCGGAGGCCGTGCCGTTCACCGTCGCGGTCAGGTCGAGCCCGTACATCGGCTGCTCGCCCATCGAGGCCGGCCACCACACGCGGGGCGGGCTCAGCCGGAGCGCGGGGTGGACGGCGGGGGTGAAGACGACGGTCCTGGTCTCGTGCGGAGCCAGTGTGACGGTGCGGCTGACGGCGGCCGGACCGGCGGTGCCGGACACGGTCGTGGTGACGGTGTCCGGCGAGTCGTTGCGCACCCGGGCCTTGACGGTCAGGTCGGCCGAGGACATCGACGGCATGGCCAGGGCGGTGACCACGTGTGCGTCGCGCAGGGCGACCGGCCCGCCGCGGCGGACCGTGACGTCGCGGACGATGCCCATGTTCTCGTCGGGCGGCGGCTGCAGCCAGTCGAGCCAGCCCATGGTGAGCCGCTTGCGCGGGTTGTTGGGCTGGATGCGGAAGGCGACCGTGTTCCCGCCCTCCCTGACGAGGCCGGTGACGTCGAGTTCGTGCCGGGTGTAGGCGCCGGCGACCGTGCTCGCGGCGGCGACCTGGCGACCGTTGACGAAGACGTCGGCGGCGGAGATCACCCCGCTGAAGTCCAGGTACGTACGGGCGGTGGTGTCGGCGACCGTGAAGTCGGAGCGGTACCACCAGGGCACGGTGAAGTCGGCGGCCGGGATCAGCTTCTGCTGGGTCGAGTAGAAGGGATCCGGGTAGACCCCGGCGGCGAGCAGCGCGGCGAGCACGGTGGAGCGCGGACCGGCCGGGTACCAGCCGGACGCCGGATAGCCGGGGCTGGACACGGTGGCCGGCGGATCGGTGACCTTGGCCGTCGACTGGATCGCGTACCCGGACAGGGCCGTCGCGCTGCCCGGGGCGGCCGGGACCGCGGTGGGCGTCAACGTCCTCGTCGCAGTCGTCGCAGTCGTCGCAGTCGTGGCCGTCGTGGGCGTCGTGGGCGTGGAGGCCCGCGGTGACGGGGGTGCCGCGCGGGTGGTGCCCGCCGTGAGGCCGAGGAGCAGGTCGGCGGCGGCCAGGGCGGCGACTCCGCCGCGTAGGAGAGCAGGGCAGCGGAACACGGGGCCTCCCGCGGGACGGGGACGGGGTCGGGATGCCATCCGGTACAGGGACATAACGGGATGGAACGGGTCGGATTCTGCCACGGCCGAGGCCGCACCCCGCTACGACAGGCCCGTGCCGGAGCGTCGGCGAGCGCGCGGCGCGGCCGCGGCAGGCCCTCGGCGCGCTCCCTAGCGGGTGCGGACGGTGTCCCGGTGGAGTCCCGCTGGAGCCTCGGTCGGCGCGGGGGCGCGCGAACGGCCGCGGCACGTACTGTCGACAGTCCGTCAGCGGGAGCCGGTCGTCGGCCGGGAGGCCACCACGACTACCGTTGGTGCTTACAGACATCGGCGTGCGTGCGACTTCGCGACGCATTCGATTCAGGGGGAATTTGAATGGTGCTTGGACCTGCCATCGTGGATCTGCTGGAGCTCAGCCCGGACTTCACGCGGGATCCGTACCCGGTCTACGCGGCACTGCGCGCGAAGGGACCCGTCCACCACGTGCGCACCCCGGACGGTGAGGAGATGTGGCTGGTCGTCGGACACGACGCCTGTCGCACGGCCTTCACCGATCCGCGGCTGAGCCGGGACTGGCGCGGATCCGGCGACATGGGCCAGATCATCAACGCCGACCAGGACCACCCGGCGCTGGCCCACATGCTGATGTCCGACCCGCCGGACCACACCCGGCTGCGCCGCCTGGTGGCCCGGGAGTTCACCCCGCGCCGCATCGAGGCGCTGGCTCCGCGCATCCAGCAGGTGACCGACGAGTTGCTGGACGCCATGGAGGCCGACCCGGAGCGCCGCGGCGACCTGGTGAACGCCTTCGCCTTCCCGCTCCCGATGACCGTGATCTGCGAACTGCTCGGCGTGCCCGAGCTGGACCGCGAGGCGTTCCGCAGGTGGTCCGGCGAGATGGTGGCCCGCACCAGCCCGGAGGCCGAGGCCGTCGCGTACGCGGAGATGCCCCGGTACCTGACCGAGCTGATCGAGGCCAAGCGCGCCGCTCCCGGCGAGGACCTGCTCAGCGCGATGATCCACACCGTCGACGAGGGCGGTGACCGGCTCTCGCCGTCGGAACTCATCGGCATGAGCGTCCTGTTGCTCATCGCCGGGCACGAGACCACGGTCAACATGATCGGCAACGGGATGCGCGCCCTGTTCGCCCACCCCGACCAGCTGGCCGACCTGCGCGCGGACCTCGGTCTCCTCGACGGCGCGATCGAGGAGATGCTCCGCTACGACGGTCCGGTCGAGACCTGCACCGAGCGACTCGCCCTGGAGGACGTGGAGATGGGCGGGGTGGTGATCCCGGCCGGCTCGGCCGTCCTGATCGCCATGGCCGACGCGGACCGCGACCCGGCGCGCTTTGAGGACCCGAACCGCTTCGACATCCGCCGGGACGCCCGCGGCCACATCGCCTTCGGGCACGGCCTGCACTACTGCCTGGGTGCGCCGCTGGCCCGGATGGAGGGCCGTATCGCGCTGCGTTCGCTGCTGGAGCGCTTCCCGGAACTCGCCGACGACGCCGACGAGTCGAAGCTGTCCTGGGTGCCCGGCATGCTGATCAGGGGCGTACGCGAACTGCCCGTGCGCTGGTGACCCGCGCGGCCCGGGGGCCGGTACCCTGCCGCACGCGCGGCGGCGCACCGGCCCCGCGGCCCGCACCCTGCCCCGCCCCGCCGTGGACCGGTACCCGCGTTCAGCCCGCGGACCGCCCGCCGCCCGATCCCGCCCGGCCCTCACCGGACTGCCCGGTGATCCGCTCCAGGTCCGTCATCAGCGAGTCCAGCCACTCCGCGGCCGCGTAGTACGAGATCGGCGCGTCCGGCGGTTCCGCCGAGAAGCCGTGGAAATCCGGATCCCGCAGCGGGACCGGCCCCTCCGGGGTGTCGTCGCGCGGGTCCAGGCGCGCCGACACCAGCAGCATCCGTCCGGCCACCCGGTCGCCGAGCCGGGTCACCGCCCGCGCGGGATCCCGCGGCAGGGGCGGTACGTCGACCCGCTCGAGCGGCACCAGCAGCCGGTCCGCGCCCCACAGCGTGTGGTGACCGGCGATCAGCGTCGCCTGCCAGTCCTGCCCCGCGGGCGCCTGCGCCGGCTCCTTCGGCTCGCTCTGGAACTGCGCGTACGCCGACTCCGCCATGATCACCGCGTGCTGCAGCGACCGGTGCCCCGGCGCGGTGGCGGTCGCCGGCTCGCGCAGGCCGCCCGCCGCCAGCTGGGCCGTCGTGGCCACCACGGTCTCGGCCGTGCCCCGCAGCAGCACCGCCATCGCCCGCCGCAGCTCGTCCTGAGCGCCCCGGGGCCAGGCGAGCAGCCCGAACACGGCGCCGATCGCGCTGCCGGTCAGCACGTCCAGCAGCCGGAACTCGGCCAGCTGCCAGGTCGCGGGCGCCAACTGGGCGAACACCAGTGCGACCACCAGGGTGAACATCGCCTGGGCCCAGCCGACCCCCTTGACCGGCCCCAGCGTGAAGGCGACCAGCATCAGCGGCGGCAGCGCCGCCGCGTACACCGCGATGTCCGTACCCACCAGGGCCAGCAGCCCGGCCACCACCAGGGCGCCGATCAGGGTGCCGGTCAGCGCCACCCGCACCGTCGTCCGGGTCTCCCGCACCGTCGTCCGGGTCAGCGTCAGGGTCGCCAGCAGCACCCAGAACCCGTGCGGCAGCGAGTCCACCCCCGCGATCACCCGCGCCGCCGCCAGCGCCAGGCTGATCCGCACCGCGTTCTGGAAGAACACCGACCGCCCGCCGGCGTGGCCCTCCAGCCGCCGCCACCACAGCAGGGGCGCGGGCATCCGCGCGTACCAGAACCGCCCCGGCGCCGCCCGCTCTGCGCCCGCCCGGCCCCGTACCGCGATCCACGCGGCCGTCGACATGGCCAGCGCGGCGTCCGCCGCCTCCAGCACCGCCACGTGCCGGCGCAGCACCGCGGGGGAGGCGTCGGCGGCCGGGCCCTCGGCCAGGGCCGAGCGGGCCCGCAGCAGCTCGCCGTGCGCGTCCCCGGTCGGCGCCCGGCCGCGCAGCCGCCCGGCCGTCTCCTCCGCCGCGTCCCGTACCGCGCGCAGCACGTCCAGCCCCGCCCGGCTCGGATCCGGCCCGTCGGGGACCGGTGGCAGCAGGGACAGCCTGCCCAGCAGGGTGCGCAGGGACAGCCCGGTCTGGGACAGCGCCCGGTTCCGTACGCCCGCCCCGGCCGGCCGTTCGGCCTCCGGGACCAGCGAGGAGCGCAGGGCGGTGCCCGCCGCCAGCGCCGCCCGCGCCGACGTGTCGGACAGCGTGGCGGACGCCCCGGTCAGCTCGTCGGCGCAGCGCCGCGCGCTGTCGGCGGCCCGCGCGGCCAGCTCCCGGTACGGGACGGTCGGCGGATCGGGCAGTACGAACGCCTCCGCGAGGACCAGGAACACGAGGCCGGTCGTCGCGCCCGCCAGCCGCTCGCCCAGCGAGGCGGGATCGTACGGCGGGAAGGACGGCAGGATGTACATCAGCTGGAGTCCCGGCGCGGCCCCCGCCGGACGCGGCCCGCCCACGGCGGCGAAGGCCAGCGCGAACCCGACCACCAGCATGCCGAGGACCGCGCTCCAGGTCCGTACGGCCAGGTAGGTGCCGATCGTGATCAGCACCCAGCAGGCGGGCATGGCCCGCAGCACGACCGCGGCGCGCTGCCGGCCGGTACCGGGGATGCGCGACAGGCCCGCCATGGCCACGGCGGCGAACACCGCGTAGGTCGCGGCGTCGGCCGAGCCGAAGCCGTACAGGAACAGGTAGAAGCCGGCACTGGCGGCCAGGGTGACCCGAACCGACCGCCGGGCCGCCGCCCGGTAGGCGGCGGGCAGCCCCGCCCAGGGAACGCCGGCCATGGAACCAGCATCCCCCGGCCCGGCCGGTGACGCAGGTCACACCCGCGCTGTTGTCACATCCGGCCGGTCCGACCTGTCTCAGCTGTGAATCCACCCGCCCGACACAGGAGCCACCATGAACGCCCGCCTGAACGTCTTCGGCAGCCCGACCGCCGGCAAGGTCCTGAAGCACTTCGTCGCCGCGAACAAGGTGGTCGCGGACTCGCCGCTGCCCGCCGCCACCCAGGAACTGGTGAAGATCCGCGCGAGCCAGGTCAACGGCTGCGGATTCTGCACCGACATGCACACCAAGGACGCCGTCGCCGCCGGTGAGACGGCGACCCGCCTCCACCTGGTGGCGGTGTGGCGCGAGGCCACGGTCTTCACCGACGCCGAACGCGCCGCCCTGGAGCTGGCCGAGCAGGGCACCCGCATCGCGGACGCGGCCGGCGGGGTCTGCGACGAGGCCTGGGAGAACGCGGCCAAGCACTACGACGAGGAGCAGCTCATCGCGCTGGTGTCCCTGATCGCCGTCATCAACGCCTTCAACCGGTTGAACGTCATCGGCCGGCAGCCCGCCGGCGACTACCAGCCCGGCCAGTTCGGATAGCCGGCCCGCCGCCCGCCGGATCCGCTGCCCGGCGCCGGTCTTCGCGACGCGTCAGGCGCCCGCACGCGGCCGTTCGCCGAGCAGCCGCGTGCGGAACAGGTCGAGGACCGTGTCCAGCGCCTGCCGGGTGGGCTGCCCCGGCTCGTCGACGAGGTGCTCGGTCAGGACGGAGTGCGGGGCGAAGACGCCCTCGGGGTTCGCCGCACCGTCGTCGAGCTCGACGGCGACGAACGCGTCGCCGAGCTCGCGCCGCAGGTGCGCGAACCGCTCCCCGGGCACCAGCCGGTCACCCCGGAACCGCAGCCCCAGGACCTGGAGGCCCTCGCGCTCGCAGCGCGCGCGGACGACCGCCAGGTCCGCGGGGCTGATGTCGACGGTGCCGGCCCGGCCCGCGGTGCACGCCAGCGGCAGCGAGGGCTGGGCCAGCACCGGGGCCAGCAGGCGCTCGTCCGTGGCCATGGCCAGGGCGAACCCCCCGGTCAGGCACATGCCGACGGCGCCGACCCCGGGGCCGCCGCACCGCTCGTGCTCCGCGGCGGCCAGCGCGCGCAGCCACCGCACGACCCGCGAACTGCGCCCCGTGGCCAGCAGGGTGAACTCCCGGCTCACGCAGACCCGCCACAGCGACGAGGCCAGGTAGCGGCCGGTGCTCGGCCAGCCGCGGGCAGCGGGGTGCGCGTCCCGGCCGGGTGTGCCGAAGAGCACCGGCAGTACGGCCGTACAGCCGGACTGCGCCACGCGTTCGGCGAACCCTATGACCTTGGGGGTGATGCCCGGGATCTCCGCCATGACGATCACCGCGGGGCCCGTGCCCCGGCGCAGTACGCGGCGGGTGGCGCCTTCGTGGGTGAACGTGTCCTCGGTGAAGCCGGCCAGGTCGTGGTCTGCCACGGGCTCGCTCCCTCCGCCCTCGGGTCGCTCGGTCAACCGGCAAGCTACACCGGCGGGCGGCTCAGGAGATCGCGTACCACTGGCTGGCCCAGCCGGTGTTGATGGTGCTGGTCGACTGCTCGGCGAGGTGCACGTTCGCCGGCAGCGAGGTCTGACCGGTGAGGACGGTGCTGTACCGCAGATTGGGCGGTGTCAGACCGGCGTTGACGGAGATGCCGGCCCCGGTGGACTTCAGGGTGAGCGCGTTGGTGGCCCAACTGCCGTTGAGGAGAAGGGCGATGAAGTAGGTGCCGGGCGCGGCGGTGAACGGCTTGGCCAGGGCGAACGGCTTGGCGATCGGTTCGGTCATCAGCTGCGGGGAGATGTCCGCGGTGGCCGCGACCAGGGCGCCCTTGGCGTCGTACACGCCGAGCTGGCAGTTGGCGAGCTGGGCGTTCGGGTCGAGGCCCGCCAGGCCCAGCCAGATGTTCGACCAGGTGATCTCCTCGCGCAGCACGATCCGCACCAGGGTGACCCGACCGCCGACCCCCGCGGCCGTCTGCGCGGTGACGTGCCCCGCGTCGTTGGGGTCGCCGGTCCACGCCAGCAGGTTCTGGTCCTGCGGCCGCGGCCCCTCGAACCCGGAACCGCCGCCGGGCGCGGGCACCGACGGCCCGGAGCTCACCGCCCCGCGCGGGCTCTCCTGCGGTGTGGTGCAGCCGGCCAGGACGAGCAGCGCCGCGAGTGCGGCGACGAGGCCGGTCGTGGCAGTGGTGGTGCGGGTGCGCATGGTCCCCCCATGAGGCGCGGATGTGTAGACGAGCCATGGTCACACAGGCCGAGGACACCCGGCCGACCTGCCCCGACCTGCCCCGACCGCTCGAAACCGCCCCCGGCCGCGGGCGCGGCCGGCACCGCATCCCCGACCCGCGGCCCGGCGGCCGGCCGGGCCGGGGGGCGCCGCCGTCCCGGCGCGTCGCGGGCATTGCCCTTCCCGCCCGGCAGACGCCACAATCGGCCTCCGCCACCGAGGGCGGGGCCGGGGGGAGTGGGACGTTGGACGGGTTGCTCTCTGCGGGCTTCGCGCTCGCCGCGCTGGTGACGCTGTCCATGGGTCTGAGCCGGGCCTGCTTCTGGTGGATCGTGTTCCGCCCCCGGACGACGTCCTGCTGCGGGGTCTGACTCCCGACCCCGGCCGGGGGTCAGACACCCGACCGGCCGCCGCGGCCGTGTGCTCTCTGGTCCGCCCCGCGTTCTTCACGCGGGGCGGCAAGCCTCCTTCTGCCCCGTCCTCGCTCACCCAAACGGCCCAAGCCCACCCCGAACTCAGGGGCGGTAGCGCAGCGGGTGGTCCGACGGCACCTCCACGACGGCGATCCGCACGCCGTCCGGGTCGGCGATCCACATCTCGATCAGGCCCCAGGGCTCGCGCTGCGGGGGCCGCAGCACCTCGGCGTCCCGGCCGCGCAGTTCCTCGTACGCCGCCGCCGCGTCCTCGACCTGGAGCCACAGCCGCATCCCTGGCCCGGGCGGCGCCTCGGCGCGCCCCGACACCTCCAGGAACCCGCCGCCGAGGAAGTACACCGTCCCGCGCTCCGGGCCGGTGCCGAACTCGCGGTAGACGGCCAGCCCGAGCGTGCCGCCGTAGAAGGCGCGCGAGCGCTCGGGGTCCGTGGGGGTCAGCAGGATCCTGCCGCTCAGTACGTGCACCATGACTCCCGGCCTCGATCTATGGTCGGAGCATGGTACGCAAGCGCGTGATCGACGTCCGTGAGGACGCGGCGCCGGAGGACCTGTGCGGCATCGAGGTGCCGCCCGCTCCCCGGGGCACGGTCTGAGCCCGGCCCGCGGGGCGTGCGGAGCGGCCCGGCAGGCCCCCTGCCGGGGCGCCGTGCGCCTCGCCTCCACCGCAGGCGCCGCGGTCGTCGTGCTGTGCACCGCCACCCTCGGCTGTACGGCCGCCCCCTCGGCCCCGCCCCCGCCCGCGGGCCGGATCCAGGTCCACACCGGGCTGGCGGCCGAGGTGCGGAGGGTACCGGCGGAGGCGCTCGGCGACACGTACCGGCCGGGCTGCCCGGTCGGCCCCGACCGGCTGCGGCTGATCCGGATGAACCACTGGGGCTTCGACGGCAAGGTCCACCGCGGCGAGCTCGTCGTCCACGAGCACGCCGTCGAGCCCCTCCTGAAGGTCTTCGGCGAGGCCTTCGAGGCGAAGTTCCCCATCCGCCGCATGCGGCCGGCCGCGGCCTACGACGGTGACGACGAGCGGTCCATGGCCGACGACAACACGTCCGCCTTCAACTGCCGGCGGGTCACCGGCGACCCCGCCCGCCTCTCCCGGCACGCCTACGGGGACGCCGTGGACGTCAACCCGGTGGAGAACCCGTACGTGGACCGCGGCGGCACCCCTCATCCGGCCGCCGGCCGCCCGCACCTGCGGCGCGAGCCCCCCGCCCCGGGCATGGTCCGCCCCGGCGACGTCATCACCCGGGCCTTCGAGGAGGTGGGCTGGCACTGGGGCGGCGACTGGTCCAACCCCGACTACCAGCACTTCTCGGCGACCGGGGGCTGAGCCGCCGCACGCACGCACGCATGCACGCACACCCACCCGGCTCACGGTGCCTGCCGCGCCGAGTCGAGCAGCCGCCATGCGGTGAGGGCGAGGGAGGCGCGCACCAGTCCGGCGGGCTCGGTGAGTTCGATGCCCAGGGACCGCGCGATCTGGTCGAGACGCCGGGCCACGCTGCTGTGGTGCAGGTGGAGGAGGTCGGCGGCGCGGCGCAGGGAGCCGGTGGCGCAGTAGGCGTCCAGCGTCTCCAGGTCCTCCGGGCTGCCGGCGAGCCGGGCCACCGCGGCCACGTCGGCGTTGTCCCGTACGGTCTCCGGCGGTATCCGGGCGAGCAGCGCCAGCGCCCCCAAGTCGGCGTAGCGGACGACCGGTTGGCGTGCCGTGGTGAAACGCAGGGCGGTGCGGGCCTGCTGCCAGGAACGGCCGGGGCCGTCGGCTCCGCCGATGCCCGCGCGTACGCCCGCCGGAATCCGGGCCGGGTCGACGGTGGCGGCCAGGATGACGCCCACGTCGGCGAGGGACGCCGCCTTCACGGGGCGGGCGGGGCAGAGCAGGGCGCCGATCCGGTCGAGCGGCAGGTGCGAGCGCACGGCGACGACCTGCACCGGCAGGTCCGCGGTGAAGCCCAGGAGCCGCAGCGCCCTTGCGCGGGCCGCCTCGTCGCTGTCGTCGCTGATCGCGAGCTCGACGAGGGCCGGGTCGGCCATGGTGGTACGGGCCGGGCCGTACCGCTCGACGGCCGTCGCGGCGGCGATGGCGAGCCGGTCGAGGAGCACCTCGTCGAGCGGGTTCGGCGGGCCGGTGCGCTCCAGCCACACCGTGCCGATCTCCTCGTCGTCGAGGGTGACCCGCGCCGTGCTGGACGCCGGCGCCGGCACCGTGGACGGCGGCCTGCCGTCGGGTGAGGCCCGGACCACCGCTCCGGTGCCGTGCAGCCGCAGCCCGGCCACGCATTCGGCGAGCCCCGCCGAGGCGCGGGCGAGCGCCGGGAGGTCCACGCGCCGGCGCATCAGCGTGTCGTAGAACGCGATGACGCGGATCGCGCCCTCGGCGTGCGCATCCATTCCCGACAGCCGTACGGCCAGCGCCTCCATGCCAGGAGGATAGGACCCCCGCTGCCGGGAGAAGAAGCGCCGACCGGTGCGCGATTCAGGTCGGATGCCCGACAGCCGTCGGATGATCCGGGGCGGACGGGGGCGCAGGATGGCCCCATGGATCCCGAACTCGAAGCATTCGTACCCCTGTTGCCCCGCACCGACCTGTCGGACCCGGCCGCCTACCGCAGGATCTACGCCGAGCTGGCCGCGTCGAGGCCGGCGCCGGACACCACGGGCCTGGACGTAGCGGACCGTACGGTGCCCGCCGATCCGGACGTGCGGGTGCGCGTCTACCGCCCGCACGGGGCACGCGGCGCCGTCCTCTGGCTGCACGGCGGCGCCTGGGTCGCGGGCAGTCTGGACACCGAACACCTGTGGGCGGCCCCGATGGCGCACCTGTCCGGAGCCGTCGTGATCACCGTCGACTACCGCCTCTCGCCCGAGAACCGCTTCCCGGCCGCCCTGGACGACGCCTACGCCGCGCTGGTCTGGACGTACGAGCACGCGGCCGAACTCGGCATCGACCCGGACCGGATCGCCGTCGGGGGCCACAGCGCGGGCGGCGGCATCGCGGCCGCGGTGGCCCTGCGGGCCCGCGACGAGCAGGGGCCGCCGATCCGCTTCCAACTCCTCAACGAGGCCATCCTCGACGACCGGCAGCAGACGTGGTCCGCACGGAACTTCACCGACACCCCCTGGAACAACCGCGCCGTACGGGCCGCGGCATGGGGCCACTACCTGGGCTCCCGGCCCGCCACCCCGTACGCCGCACCGGCCCGCGCCGAGGACCTGTCCGGCCTCCCGCCCGCCTATGTGGCGACCGCGGAGTTCGACCCGAACCGCGACGAGGACGTCGACTACGCGCTGCGGCTGCTGCAGGCGGGCGTGTCGGTCGAACTGCACCAGTGGCCCGGCACCTTCCACGGGTCGCTGGCGATCCAGTCCGCCGAGGTCTCCCAGCGGCACGTCGCCGAACTCGGCGCCGTCCTGCACCGCGCCCTCGCCGGATGAGCGCGGGCTGAGCGCCGGATGGGCGCGGGGCGAGCCAGGGGTGAGCGCGCGCTGAGCCCGGGGTGAGCGGCGGGGGCGCGCCGGGCCGGTTATCGCGTTCGCGGGCCGCAGCGGGTTGGATCGCGTCAGCGGCGAGGGGCCGCCCGTCCCGGGCGGTCCCCTCGCTTCCGACGACGCAGGAGGAAACGCGTGGACCAGCTGCTGAGAGTGCAGAACTTCAACGTCTCGAGCGACGGATTCGGTGCCGGTGAGAACCAGAGCCTCGAGCGGCCGTTCGGCGACGCCGACCCCGGGACCATGTTCGCCTGGGCAGGTGCCACGGCCAGCTGGCCCAACCGCACCGATCCCGGCGGCAGCCGCGGCCTCGACGACTACTTCACGCGGGACTTCGCGCACAACATCGGCGCCGAGATCATGGGCCGCAACAAGTTCGGCCCCCAGCGCGGCCCCTGGCAGGATCTCGACTGGCGCGGCTGGTGGGGTGACGAGCCCCCGTTCCACACCCCGGTGTTCGTCCTCACCCACCACACGCGCCCGTCGTTCACGCTCTCCGACACCACGTTCCACTTCGTCGACGGAGACCCGGCCGCGGTCCTCGAACAGGCGAAGGAGGCCGCCCAGGGCAAGGACGTCCGTCTCGGCGGCGGGGCCGCCACCATCCGGGAGTTCCTCGACGCCGACCTCGTCGACACCCTGCACATCGCCGTCTCGCAGGTGCGGATCGGCTCCGGATCACGGCTCTGGGAGTCCCCGGAGGAACTCCTCGACCGCTTCCACCTCGACATCGTGCCCAGCCCGAGCGGCGTGAAGCACCTCCTGTTCTGGCGCAAGTGACCTGAGGACCCGGGCCGCCGTCGACGGCCGCAAGCGGTTTCCGCCGGTCCGACCCCCGCACCGGCCGGTTCCGGCCAACCTGCCGCGCCGGCCGCCCCGGGAACCCGAGGGCGGCCGGACGCGATCAGCGGCCACGCCAGGGGGGCCGCCGCCGCGAGGTCGGCCAGATCCCGCTGCTCCGGCCCCCGGCCTGCGCTCTACTCACTTCCTCCAGTTCCGGCGACCCCGCACCAGCCCCTCCGCACACCGCGGACCCGGGCTTCCCAGCCATGCGCGGAAGCACGCGAACCGGCCTCCACGACAACCCGGTTGAAGGAGAGAGCGGATGTCCGAGCAGCAGGCACGGAAGCAGGAAGAGCAGCAGGCCGAACAGCGAACACCGGAGCAGGCGGCGCAGCGGGAACCCGCCGCGCCACCCGCCCCGCCGGAGTTCACGTACAGCTGGGGCCAGCACAACGAGACCATGGAGGCACTGTCGCTCGGGCAGATGGCCCGACGCGTTCCCGCCGCCCTCAAGCAGACCGCGCGACTCGCCCTCGCCGTCAACCGCACCGCCTTCCGCGTGCTGGTCACCGCCCAGATCCTCGGCGGGATCTGCACGGCGGCCGCCCTCGCGGCGGTCTCCCAGGCCATGGTCCCGCTGCTGGCCGGCGACGGCGTCCGGGAACGGATCGCGGCCGCCGCCTGGCCGCTGGCCGTCGCGGCGGCCATGACCGCCCTCGGCGCGCTCGCCTCCATCGCCTCCGGCAGCGCCGCCCGCCGCCTCAACCCCGGCATGGCCACCCTCGCCGACCTCGCGATGGTCGACGCCCACATGGACGTGGAACTCGCCGCCTACGACGCCCCCGACTTCACCGAGCGCTCGGAGGCCGCCGAGACCGGCTCCGCCCGCTCCGCCATGCTCCTGCAGGACGCCCTGGGCTTCACCGGCGGGATGATCGACATGGTCGCGGTCGCGTCCGTGCTCGCCGTGGTCCACCCCGTGCTGCTGCCGCTGCTCCTGCTGTCGGTGGTCCCCCGCGGCCTCGGATCGGTGTACGCGGCCCGCCTCGACTACCGGCTCCACAACCAGACGGTCGCCGCCCGCAACATCAAGCACATGATGCGCTGGCACCTGACCACCCCGAAGCTCGCCGACGAGCTGCGCGGCAACAGCATGCGGCCCTACGCCCACCACTGGTACGCGGCGGTCTGCGAGCGCATCGACTCCAGGATGGTCGGCTCCGCGCCCCGCTACCTCACCGTGTACCTGATCGCCGCCGCGGCCTCCGGTGCCTTCGTCGTCGCGACGTACGGGGCGCTCGCCGGGCTCGTCATCGGCGGCTACATGGCCATCGCCGCCGCCGGCACGGCCATCGTCGCGATGCGGACCTCCACGGCCGCCCTGTCACAGCTCGTGGTCTACGGCGCGGCCATGTTCCAGCACGCCCTCTACCTCGGCGACTACACCGCCTTCGTCGCGGAGGCCGCCGAGAAGTCCGGCCCGCGCGGCCCGCAGGTGATGGAGAGCGCCCCGGAGAAGATCCGGCTGGAGGAGGCCACGTACACCTACCCCGGCAAGGACACCCCCTCCCTGGGGCCGGTCTCCCTCACCCTGGCCAAGGGTGAGGTGGTCGCCGTCATCGGCGAGAACGGCGCCGGCAAGTCCACGCTGATCCGGCTGCTGACCTCGCTCACCGCCCCGACCTCCGGCACCGTCTCCTGGGACGGCGTGCCGACCTCGGACGCCGACCAGCGCTCGGCCTGGGCGCACGTGGGCCTCGTCACCCAGTCGTACGGACACTGGCCGTTCTCCGCCCGCGAGAACATCACCCTCGGCCGCCCGGACCCCCGCGGCGAGGACGCCGTGTGGGACGCGCTGGACGCGGTCGGGATGCGGACGGCCGTCGAGGAGTTCCCCGACGGCCTCGACACCCTCCTGGCCCGCTCGGTGTGGGGCGGCCACGAACCCTCGGGCGGCCAGTGGCAGCGCATCGCCTGCGGGCGCGCCTTCCACCGCAAGCCGGGCCTGCTGGTGATGGACGAGCCGACGAGCGCCATGGACCCCCGCGGGGAGCACATGATCTTCTCCGGGCTGCGGGGCATGAAGGACGACCGGATCACGGTGATCGTCACGCACCGCATGGAGAACTGCCGCCTCGCCGACCGCATCATCGTCCTGGACGGCGGCCGGATCGTGGAGCAGGGCCCCTTCGACCAGCTCGTCACCCTGAGCGGCGGCCGGTTCCGCGAGCTGTACGAACTCTCGCAGGACCGATGAGCCGCTGACGGCGGCGGCCCGGGCCGTCACGCCTGGGCGCCGGCCGCCCTGGGCAGTGTCAGCTCGAAGCGGCAGCCGCCGGTCACGTTGCGCACGCCGGCCCGCCCGGCGTGCGCCTCGACGATGCCCCGGACGATGGCCAGGCCCAGCCCGGCCCCGCCCGGGGGCGTGCGGGCCTCGGTGCCGCGCCAGCCGGTGTCGAAGACCCGGGGCAGGTCCTGTTCGCGGATGCCGCCGCAGCCGTCGGTCACCGAGAGCACCACCGTGTCGTCCGCCCCGGACTCCGCGGCGATGGCCACCGTGCCGTCGGCCGGCGTCCGGTGCAGGGCGTTGGTGAGCAGGTTGGACAGCACGCGCGTCATCTCCCGGCCGTCGACCTCGATCGGCACCGGCATGACCTGCTCTCCGACGAGCCGGACGCCGCGCTGCCGGGCGAGGGCCTCGACGGCTGCGAGCGCGTCGCCGACCAGGTCGTACGTCGAGATCCGGGTCCGCGTCAGCGACAGCGCGCCCGCGTGGATGCGGGAGAGTTCGAAGAGGTCGCCGACCATGGTGTTCAGCCGCTCCGCCTCCGTGCGGATCTGGCGGAAGTACCGCTCGGGGTCGGTGGCCACGCCGTCCTCCAGGGCCTCCGCCATCGCCCGTACGCCGGCCAGCGGGGTCCGCAGGTCGTGCGAGATCCACGCGACCAGTTCCCGCCGCGAGGTCTCCAACGCCCGCTCGCGCTCCCGCGATTCGTTCAACTTGGCGCTCGTGGCGGCGAGTTCCCTGCTCAGCGCCGCCAGCTCCGCCGTCCCGGCCTGCTGCGGGGCGGCGAACGAACCGCCGTCGCCGAAGGACCGCGCCGCCTGGGTCAGCGCCGTACTGCGGGCCACCACCCAGCGGCCCAGTACGAGCGCCACCGTGAAGGAGACCACGGCCGCCATCGCGACGACCGTGGTGACCACCGCCAAGTCGTGCCGCGAGAGGAACATCGCCCACGCGACGGCCAGGGTCCCCGAGAGCATCGCCGACACGGAGACGGCCGCGACGACCGCCAGCGAGAGCGCCGTCGAGCGGTGGCGCACCGCGCGCAGCAGCGCGGCCCCGAGCGCGCCGGCCGCTGCCGCGCCGCCCAGGGCGTACAGGGCGATGAGTACGACGTCCTGCTCCTGCACGGCGGTCAGCCCTTCTCTGCGGAGTCGTCGAAGCGGTATCCGACACCCCACACGGTCTGAATGAGCCGGGGGTTCGCCGGGTCGTCCTCGATCTTCGTCCGGAGCCGTCGGGCGTGGACCGTCACGGTCGACAGGTCGCCGAACTCCCAGCCCCACACGGCGTGCAGGAGCTGCTCCCGGCTGACGGCCTGCCCGGGGTGGCGCATGAAGTGGACGAGCAGGTCGAACTCGCGCAGGGTGAGGGCGAGTTCCTGCCCGCCCTTGACGGCGCGGCGGGCGGCCGGGTCGACCACCAGGTCCGCGACGCGCAGCAGGGCGCCCGCCCGGGGCGGGGCCGCGGCGGCGGCCCGGCGGCGCAGGACGGACTCCACCCGCAGGACGAGCTCGCGCGGGCTGAAGGGTTTGGTGACGTAGTCGTCGGCCCCGACTTCCAGGCCCAGTACGCGGTCTTCTTCCTCGCCGCGGGCCGTGAGCATGATGACGGCGGGCGCCGGCTCCTCCCGGCGCAGGGCGAGGCACACGTCGATGCCGTTCATTCCGGGAAGCATGAGGTCCAGGACGACGAGATCGGGCCGGCCGTCGGCGGCGCACGCCAGGGCCTCCCGTCCGTCCGCGACGGTGTCGACGAGGAATCCGGCGCGCTTCAGGTATCCGGTGACGACTTCGGTGACCGTCGGGTCGTCGTCGACGACGAGAATCCGACGCAGTGGTTCAGGCTGCATGCGGCCAGCCTCCCATGCCGCCCCGACGCGCGTTCCGCGTGATCGGCCCGGTGGCGGCGGCCCGCGGCCGCGGCCGTCACCGCGGCCCTCCCGGGGCCGCGCTCCGCGACCCGGCCGCGCTCCGCGACCCGGCCGCGCGGGTCAGTCGTCGCCCGCGCGGGTCACTCGTCGCGCGGGCTCACCCAGCGCGTCCCCTTCCCGTCCGGCTTCTCGGGCTGCTGCGGCCGGTCGAGACGGCTCGCCTCGTCCGTGTCGGCTGCCGCCGTCTTCTTCCCGTCGTGCCCGTCGTGCCCGTCGGGGCGCGGCGGCTTGCGATGGTGCCGGGCCCCCGGCTGCTCGTCGTGCAGCGGGACTCCTCCCGCGCCGCCCTGCTCGTCCATGGCCATCCTCCTCCGTCGCCGTCCGCTGGCGTCCGATGCCGACCGGTCCCGTCGGCGGGGCTGTCCTGCGGCACCTGCCCCGGTTCGCCCGCCCCATGCCCCGGCGGCCCCGCCGGTGCCGTGTCGGGCAGCTCTCCGTGGCGGGCGGGTGACGGGGCGAAGCCGCGCCGGCGCGCGCGGGCGTGGACCTGCGCGGACCGATGTCTCCCCACACCCCCAACTCGCATGCCATGATGCTGAGTTATGACCAAGGGGGAGGGTTTGCCGAAAACGGTTGTCCGCATACGCCTGGGGCAGGGCGCGAGCGCGAGCGATGTTGGAGCCCTGAAGGCGTGGCTCGAACGTGAGAACAAGCTGGAGGCGCTGCGGATCAGCGGCGACCTGGAGATCAGGGAGCGTGCCGGGACCGAGGAGAGCCCCGGCAGCCCGATGGGCGCCGGGCTGGAGATCGTGCTGGTCCTGGCCGCCATCGTCGGCCCCAAGCTCTTCGATGAGGTGTACGAGCAGGCCAAGAGCGGGGTACGGGCCTGGCGGGAGAACCGGCGCTCCGTGGAGCGGGGCGAACCCCCGGAGGTCGAGGTCGTCCCGGACGGCGACGCGAGGTAGTCCGGTGGCGCGCTTAGACCCGCGCGGGAGGGTGAACCGGGCGCTGATCGTCGGCGTGCCCGCGTACGAGTTCACACAGCCCGGCCATCCCTTCGGCGTGCCCGGCGACCTGGAGGCCGTCGAGCACAACCTCGTCGGCCTCGCCGCCGCCCTGCGCACGGGCGGCGTGTTCGGCGAGCCCGAGATCGGCGTGGTCCGGCCGCGCAACGTGGACGAGTTCGACCGCCGCCTGGACCGCGCCGTCGACGAGGCCGAGGGCCTCCTCCTGCTCTACTTCTCCGGGCACGGGGCCGTCCCCAGCACCGGTGACGAACTGTGGCTCCTGATGCGCGCGGCGACGATCGTGGCCGGTGCGGAGTCCGTGTTCCGAGGCGCCGTTCCCTGGCGGAGCGTCCTGACCGTGCTGACCCGGACCAGGGCGGAGCACGTGGTCGTGGTGCTCGACTGCTGCTACGCGGGCAACGCGTCGGCGGCCTGGGACGCGCTCGACACCGCGCAGCGGCACCGGATCTCGCTGCTGATGAGCGTGCAGGCCAACAACCGGATCGACGCGGGGGACGACGCCACCCCGACACCCTTCACCGCCGAGCTGATCCGCGCCCTGCGGGCCGCCGAGGACGGCGCCCCCGTGGGGTTCACGGCGGTGGCGGAGCGGCTGCGGGCGTACATGTCCGCGCACCACACGACACTGCGCGATCCCGCCGAGCCGTGGGAGCCGCAGAGCCGCCCGGCGGGCTCCGGTACGGACGTCCTGCTCGCCGCCGCAGGACCCGTACCGGGCACTCCCGCCGTGCCGGGGGACCAGCACGAGCCGGACCGCCCGCCCGGCCCCACCCCGGACCACACGCCCGACCAGCCACCGGGCCACGAGCCGAGCCAAGAGCCGGGCCAAGCGCCGGGCCACAAGCCGGGCCGCAAGCCGGGCCACGAGCCGAGCCATGAGCCGGGCCAAGCGCCGGGCCACAAGCCGGGCCGCAAGCCGGGCCACGAGCCGGGCCAAGCGCCGGGCCACAAGCCGGGCCGCAAGCCGGGCCACGAGCCGAGCCATGAGCCGGGCCAAGCGCCGGGCCACAAGCCGGGCCGC
>NZ_JBHXNP010000002.1:0-86892 GCF_042719495.1 Streptomyces sp. NPDC058525 | reverse complement strand
CCGCAAGCCGGGCCGCAAGCCGAGCCATGAGCCGGGCCAAGCGCCGGGCCACGAGCCAAGCCACGAGCCGGGCCATGAGCCGGGCCGCGAGCCGGGCCAAGCGCCAAGCCAAGACCCGGGGCAAGACCCGGGCCCGTCGCGCGTCCCCGACCCGCCGTCGGCGCACCGCCGGGCGCTGTGGCCCCTTGCCCTGGCACGCCGTCCGCGTCCGGCCCGCGGCCCGAGCCCGGCCGCCCTGCGGCGCACGGGCGGCCGGACCCGGGTGGTCGCGGTCACCGCCGGGGTGCTCACCGTGCTCGCGGGCCTCGTCCCCGCCGGATACCTGCTGGCCGACGACCTCTTCGGCGGCGGGCAGCCGTGCAAGCCGCCGCTCGAACTCCGGCTGCTCACCGACCCCGAGATCGAGTCCACCGTGCGCAAGGCGGCCGAGGTGTACCTGGTGTCGGAGGCGAACCGGACCGGTGACGGCTGCCGGCGCAGCGGCATCACCGTGTACAGCGCCGGAGCCGCGGACGTCGTCGCCGCGTTCCACGACCAGTCCGACCCCTGGCAGCGGCCCGTCTCGGAGGCGGTCAATCCGCAGCGCGACATCGGCCCCCAGCCCGACGTCTGGATCCCCGCGACCTCGGCGAGCGCGGCCCGCGCCCGGCCGCCCCAGGACCAGCGCAGCTACGCGGAACTCCTCGTCGACCCGGCCCCGTTCGCCTACTCGCCGCTCGTGCTCGCCGTACCGCAGCAGCTCGCGGCGGAGCCGGTCGCCGAGCGGACCGGCGGGCTCACCAAGCTCATGGACGCACTGCGCGCCCGCGACCCGAAGGCGGAAGTACGGCGTCCGGACCCGGAGCACACCGATTCCGGCCTGGTCGCGACCCTCGGCCTGTACGGCGCCGGTACGACGAACGCGGCCGCCGCCGAGGGCCGCGTGGCGCAGCCCGGCCCGCCCTCGCCCACTGGCGGGAACCTGCTGTGCGCCCTGCCCGACGACGACTCCGTCGACGACCGCACCGCCGCCCTGGTCCCGGAGTTCCTGCTGAAGTCCGGAGTCGACTGCGACAGTACGACGCGCGCCGCGCGGCTGGCCGCCTACCCCGACGACGCGCCGGGCCTGGACCCCACGTTCGTGCGGGTCCGCTGGAGCGAGGCCGACCGGGACCTCGAGGCGCGGCAGGACGCGGTCGACCGGTTCCGGGCCTGGCTGACCGGCGCCGACGGGGGCGAGTCCACGGCGAAGCCGGAGGGGAAGGCGAAGGGGAAGGCGGAACAGGAGGTCCGGGGCGGGCTCGTCGAGTTCGGCAAGGACGGCTTCCGCAGCGCCGCGGGCGAACACCGGCCCCTCTCCGCCGACCTCACCTTCAGCGAGTTCGGTGCCGTCGGCAACCCCGGCCCCCTCGCGGCCCCCGCCCGCCAGGCCGCGATGGCCGCGGCCCTGAAGGAGTACCGGGATGCCAACGGGCCCGGACGGGTGCTGTTCCTGCTCGACAGCTCCGGCTCGATGGGCGACCTGTGGGCGGGGCCCGGCGGTGCGCCCGGCATCGTCAAGCAGTCGCTGCGCGGCCTGGGGGACCAGGACGAGTACGGACTCTGGGCGGTCGCGGCCGCGCCGGGCGCCCCGCTCGCGCACCAGGAGCTGCTGCCCTTCGGCCGGTACGGGCGCGCGGAAGCCGAGCGGGTCATCGACGAGCGCGCCCAGGTCAAGGACGTGGAAGCGGACCCGTACCGGGCGCTCAGGGCGGCCCTGGACGACATGTCCCGGCGCGGCGCCGACGACGACCGTCCGCAGCTGATCGTCTACATCACCGACGGCGAGGACGACAACCGGCTGACCGAGGGCGGGCGGCTCGACGGCCTGCGCGCGTACGCGCGGGAGAAGGGCGTTCCCGTGGTCATGGCCTCCCTGGACAGCGGCGGCTGCGACAAGGGCAAGCCGGCGGCCGTCGTC
This sequence comes from Streptomyces sp. NPDC058525, assembly GCF_042719495.1. Classification (NCBI taxonomy): domain Bacteria; kingdom Bacillati; phylum Actinomycetota; class Actinomycetes; order Kitasatosporales; family Streptomycetaceae; genus Streptomyces; species Streptomyces sp. NPDC058525. The sequence goes on along the minus strand of NZ_JBHXNP010000002.1, from coordinate 84,953 downwards.
GCCGAGGCGAGCGGCGGGCGCTGCCTGGACACCAGGACGGACCTGGTGGCGGGACTGCGCGACGAGGTCGCCCGAGCGGGAACGGGAGACGAGGGATGACCCGCGGCAGCAGACCGCACGGCAGGTCGGGCCGGCGCCCACGCGCCCTGGCCCCGCTCCTCGCCGCCGTCCTCACGGCGGTCCTCACGCTGGGAGCGTGCAGCGGGGGCGGCGACGGCGGCCCCGACGGCGCGGGCCAGTCCGCCGACACCGGCGTCGCGGAGGGCGACATCGTGGTGGCCAGCGGACGCGATGTCACCGGCAAGGGCGGGATCCGGCAGAAGCTCATCGACCAGTGGAACCGGCAGCAGGAGGAGAAGGGCTCCGGCCCCCGGGCCCGGCTCGTCGAGCTCCCGGGTTCGGCGGACCAGCAGCGCAGCCAGCTGCTGGGCGCGCTCCAGTCCGGCGGCGCGGAGTACGACGTGGTCAACCTCGACGTCACCTGGGTGCCCGAGTTCGCAGACGCGGGCCTGGTCGAACCGCTCCCCGAGTGGCTGCTCGACGACGACGTCATCCCGTCCGTCGCGGCCACCGCCCGCTGGGCGGGCAAGGTGTACTCCGTCCCGTTCAACAGCGATGTCGGGCTGCTCTTCTACCGCCGCGACTACCTGAAGAAGGCGGGCGTCACGGACACCGAGCTCGGCAAGGGCACCGACTGGGCCACGGTCCAGCGGCTGATCGGCACCGTGGGGGACACCGGCCGCAGTGCGGCGGACGGCTACGAGAAGGGGTGGACCACCCAGCTCGCACCGTACGAGGGCCTCACCGTCAACGGCATCGAGGCGCTGGCCTCGGCCGGCGAGGGGCTCTCCCTCACCGACGGCGCCGGCCGGTACACCGGTTCCGAGGACGCCCTGGAGGCGGGGATCGCCGAGCTGCGCGACCGCACCAAGGCCCCGTACACGCTCGGGGACGCCAACAGCTCGGGCGAGGCCGAATCCCTCGGGGACTTCGCCGACGGCCGTACCGCCTTCCTGCGCCACTGGCCGTACGCCTACGGCACCCTGCACCAGACGCTGACCGGCGAGCAGCTGGGGGTGGCCCCGCTGCCCGGCAGAGCCGTCCTGGGCGGCCAGAACCTGGCCGTGACCAAGGCGTCGAAGCGCGGCCCCGCGGCCCAGGAGCTGATCAGGTTCCTCACCGGCCAGGACAGCGAACGCTGCCTGCTCGACGCGGGGTTCGCGGCCACCCGGCTGTCCGCGTACATCAACAACGGCCTGACGTGCCGCGCGGCCAAGGCCCCCGCCCCGGCCACCCCGAACGCCGAGAGCACCGACCGCATGCCGCGCGACGAGCACGGCCGCCCGAAGTACGCGCGCGACACCCTGCTGCCCGCACTCCAGGACGCCGTACAGCGCCCCCGCACCCCCCTGTACGGCGCCTTCACCCAGACCTTCACCACCGAACTGCGCCGCCTCTACACCGACAAACCCCCCTCGGACGCGCGACTCGCGAGGGAGCTGCACGCCCGGCTGAAGAGCGCGCTGCCGCACACCTGACGGCCGCCCGGCCCGCGCCGCCCCACGGCCGGGCAGGATGGGCGGGTGCACACCACGACGGAACTGGCAGGGAGGGCGGCCGCGCTGGCCGCCCGGGGCGGCAGGCGGATCCTCGGCATCGCCGGGCCGCCGGGAGCCGGAAAGTCGACACTGGCCGCCCGGCTCGCCGGAGCGCTGGGGCCGCGGACGGCGGTGGTGGTCCCGATGGACGGGTTCCACCTCGCCCAGGCCGAGCTGGTCCGGGTGGGACTGGCCGACCGCAAGGGCGCCCCGGAGACCTTCGACGTCGCCGGGTACGTCTCCCTGCTGCGCCGCCTGCGCGGACCGGAGGCCGGCCCGGTGTACGCACCCGCCTTCGACCGCTCCCTCGAAGAACCGGTCGCGGGCAGCATCCCCGTCCCCCCGGACGTACCGCTGGTGATCACCGAGGGCAACTACCTGCTGCACGACGCGGGGGAGTGGGCTCGCGTACGCCCGCTCCTGGACGAGGCCTGGTTTCTCGCCGGGGACGAGGAGCTGCGCGTCCGGCGCCTGGTCGACCGGCACGTGCGCCACGGCAAGGATCCGGCGTACGCGCGTACCTGGGTGGCCCGCTCGGACGAGCCGAACGCCCGCCTCGTCGCCGCCGGCCGCCACCGCGCCGATCTCGTCCTCGACCCGGGCTGACCCGCCGGCACGGGCCGCGGCCCCGCCCTCCGCGCGGCACGGGTGTGGGTCGTGCGGGACCATGGTTCCGTGGCCTGTGGTCCCGCACGCGGCGAAGGGGCTGAGACGTGCACGAGATCGCGATCATCGAAGCACCGTCCGTGCTCGGGCTGCGCCCGTCCGGAGTCCAGGACCTGCCGGCCGCGCTGCTCGACGCCGGTCTGGCAGACCATCCCGGGGCGGTGCGGGCCGGCAGGGTCGAACCGCCGGAGTACGACCCCCGGCGGGACCCCGGAACCGGGGTGCTCAACCCCCTCGGCATCGCGCGGTACTCCGTCCGGCTCGCCGACGCCGTCGGAGCCGTCCTCGACGAAGGCCGCTTCCCCGTGGTCCTCGGCGGTGACTGCAGCATCCTGCTCGGCAACCTGCTCGCCCTGCGCCGCCGCGGCCGCTACGGCCTGTTCTTCCTCGACGGCCACACCGACTTCTACCAGCCGTCGGCGGAGCCGACCGGGGAGGCGGCCTCGATGGAACTCGCCCTGGCCACGGGGCGCGGCCCGCAACTGCTCACCGACCTCGAAGGCCGCGGCCCGCTGCTGCGCGACGAGGACGCCGTCGCGTTCGGCTTCCGGGACACCGCCGAGTCCGACGCGGCCGGGATGCAGCCGCTGCCGCCGCGGCTCCACGCGATCGGCCTCGATGCCGTGCGCGCGGCCGGGGCCGCCACCGCCGTGCGCGAGGCGCTCGGCCGGATCACGCACGACGGGAGCGCCGGCCACTGGGTCCACCTCGATGCCGACGTCCTGGACGACGCGGTGATGCCCGCCGTCGACTACCGCCTGCCCGGCGGGCTGACCTGGCAGGAGCTGGAGACGGTGCTGGTCACGGCACTTGCCGGCGAACGGGCCGTCGGTTTCGACGTCACCATCTTCAACCCCCGTCTCGACACCGGGGGGACGATCGCGGCGCGCCTCGCGGCCTGTCTGCGGCGCGCTCTGGCGGCACGGAGCCGGGGGCGCTGACGGCCGTACAAACGGGGACGGGGCACGGTGAGTTCGCTGTTAGGGTGACGTGTGCCCGTCAAGGCGGGCGGTCGCAGTTACTGACATTCCAACGGGGTTGAACGTGAAGCTTCGCCATGTCCGCGCAGTCGCCGTCTTCGGCATCGCCGTGTTCGCACTCACCGGAGCCCGCGGCTCCCACGGCGGCAGCTGCGGTGGCAGCAGCAGTTCCGGATCGAGCTCCAGCAGCTCCAGCGGCGGCAGCACCGGCGGGAACCACGACAGCGACAGCACGAGCACCAGCGGCAGTTCGAGCGGCGGCTCCGTCACCGGCGGTTCCAGCAGCAACAAGGCTGAGCGCGACATCAAGATCGACAGCTGCAAGCTGGACGACACGCGCAAGAACCTGGTCGCCCGCATCACCGTCACCAACAGCGGTTCGGTCGGCTACACCTACAACATCACCATGAAGTTCCGCGGGGACGCCACCTCCACCGCGAGCACCGCCCAGGCCACGGTGTCCGCGCTCGCGGTCAAGGCCGGCGCCTCCCAGCAGGCCGAGGCCAAGACGCCGTACACCGGCAAGGGCGACGGCAGCGAGTACAAGGAGTGCGTCGTCGCCAGCGCCTCGAAGAGCGCCCTGTGACGCGCTGCCCCTGTGACGCGCTGCCCCTGTGACACCCCTCTGACGCACCGTGTCCCGGCGGCGGGACGCCTCAGCTCCCGCCGCCGAAGCTCCACGCCTCGATGTCGCGGTAGTGGATCGGTCCAGGCCCGCGGCCGACGTTGCTGCCGACCAGGTGCAGGCGCTCGGCCGGCCAGGAGCGGCCCGTGAACGAATCGAGCGCCTCGGCGGCCTCCACCGCGCAGGAGGGTTCGTTGCGGCGGGACCGGGCCAGCGTCAGATGGGGGCGCAGCGGCCGGTCCTCGAAGGGCACTCCGCACTCCTTCACCACGGCCCGCACCTCGCCGGCGAGCAGGTGCAGCCCTTCGAGGTCCCCGTCGATCCCGCTCCACAGCACCCGGTCGTCGAAGTGCCCGCCGCCGTGCAGCGCCAGCCGCACGGGCCGGTGCTCCGCCGCGAGGGCCGCGAGCGGCGGCCTGAGCAGCGGAACGGTCGCGACCGGGAGCTCGCCGAGGAACGCCAGCGTGATGTGCCAGTCCTCGATGCGGTTCCACCGCATGCGCGGGTACGCCTCGTAGGCGGGCCGGAGCTCCCTCGCCAGCTCCTCCTTCGCGTCGTCGGGCGGGGCGAGGGCGATGAATATCCGGACGGTCCCGGACGGGGTCTGTGCGTTCACAGGAGACTTCGTACCCTGTGGCGCACGGTCACGTCATCTTCCGGCCGTGCGGCCGCCCCCTCAGACGCTTGCCAGCTGCGGGATCAGCCGCAGCGCGTTGTCGTGGTAGATCCCCCGCAGCTGCTCCGAGGTGAAGGCGGGATCGGCCTCCAGAGCGGGGAAAGCCAGCTTCGTCACGGTGTCCGCGGGGGCCGCGGGCCAGTCCGTGCCGAAGAGGATGTGGTCGGCGGGCACGTGGTCGAGGAGCGTCGCGGCGCCCGCCATGGGGCCCGCGGTGTCGTAGTAGAAGCGGCGCAGGTGGTCGCGGACCGCGGCGGGCTCGATCGGCGGGTCGCAGAAGCGCCCGAGCGCCTCCAGACGCCCCGCGATGTACGGAACGAAGCCGCCGGCGTGGGGCAGGATGACCGAGATGTTCGGGAAACGGTCGAGGGTCCGATGGGCGATCATGTTCACCGCGGCCCGCGTCGTGTCCAGCAGGAAGTCGCACATGAAGTTCGGAATGCCGGGCACCGTCACCGTGCCGGGCGCGCCGTCCGGGAGGTTGTGCGGGTGGGTGTCGACCACCGCGGCGTGCTCGTTCAGCTCGTGGAACACCCGGTCGTAGACGGGGTCGCCCAGGTAGACCCCTCCGTAGTTGGCCGTCACGTTCACCCCGACCGCGCCGAGCTGCCCGAGCCCGCGGCGCACGGCCCAGGAGGAGGCGTCCGGGTCGTCGAGGAAGAGCGGCACATAGAACGAGAACCGCCCCGGATGCGAGCTCGCCACTTCGAGCATCGACTGGAGCGTGATGTTGATCGCCTCGCGCAGCTGCGCCGTGGAGCGGTAGCGCGCCGGGAGCATGGGCTTGAGGACGGCCGTGGAGATGCCCGCCCGGTCCATGAAGCCGATCGAGGCCTCGGTGTCGAGCCGTGACCACGGGGGCAGCTTCTCGGGATTGACGAGCCCGTGCCGCGCGGCCCACTCGCGCCATTCCGGCGCACAGAAGTGGTGGTGCATGTCGATCTTCGAGGTCGCCGCGTGTACGTCCGCCGTGCCCGGGGCGGACGAGTCCCGGGCGGTGCCGACGACCTCCTCGGCGTCCGCAGCGGAGATCAGCGGCTCGTCCGTCGGCGGTCCGAGGAGGCCTAGCCTGGAGGTGCTCGCGGAATCTGTCATGCCAAATCCACCGTCCGTCAGGGTCTGGTCAGTTGGTCGGTCGGTTTCCGGAAGCCGCGGAGGTCACGGGGCCACGGGCGCCACAGGGGTCGCGGTGGGGAGGGACTTCAGGGGTACGCCGTGCGGAGGGGCCGACCGGGACGGCTCCAGGACGAGCCGCAGCTCCTGCAGCCCCCGGAACGCCGGCATCGGCCCCTTGAGCCAGGCCCCCTCGGCCGCCTCCGCGTCCGCCAGTTCCATCTCCGGGAACTCCCGCAGCAGGCAGGCGAGGGCGATTTCCAGCTCGAGCCGCGCCAGGGGCGCTCCGAGGCAGTAGTGCGTGCCGTGGCCGAAGCCCAGGTGCGTGCTCTGGAGTCCCTCGCGCGTCACGTCCAGGACGTCGGGGGAGTCGAACTTCGCGGGGTCGCGGTTGGCCGAGGTGATGGCGATCTGCACCAGCGATCCCTTGGGGATCACCGTTCCCCGTACCTCCGCGTCCTGCGTCGCGTACCGGAAGGTCGACGACTCCACCGACCCCTCGAACCGGACGATCTCCTCCACCGCCCGCGGAATCAGCAGCGGGTCCTTCCGGAGCTTGTCCAACTGCTCCGGACGGAGCAGCAGGTTCAGCACCGAGTTCCCGATCTGGAACGCGGTGGTCTTGTGCCCGGCGAAGAACAGGACCCACAGCGACGAGATCAGCTCGGCGTCGTCCAGCCCTTCCTCCGCCCGGATGAGGTCGCTGAGGAACGAATCCGAGGGATGCGCGCGCGTGTACGCGATGAGCCGCGCCAGCCGGTCCTGCAGCCACTCCTCGGCCGCCTGCAGCTCCGCCCCCATCCGGGGGTCGAACCGGGCGCGCGACACCACCCCGAAGTGGGCCAGGATCTCGGGACGGTCCCCTTCGGGGATCCCCATCAGGTCGCACAGGACCGCGATGGGCAGCGGGAACGCGAACGACGGCATCAGGTCGACCGGGTCGCTCCCGCGGCACGCGCCGAGCAGGCTCTCGGCGATCGCCGTGACCTTCGGCCTCATCTCCTCCACCCGGCGCGGGGTGAAGCCGCTGCGCAGGACCCGGCGCAGCCGCGTGTGGCGGGGCGGGTCCGAGTTCAGGACGTTGTCGTCGAGCGCGTCGAAGAAGCTGCCGTACACGGCGTGGTAGGTGTCGAGCGCCCCGCGCATGTCCTTGCTGAAGCGCGGGTCCGACAGCGCGTCCCGGGCGTCCTCGTACCGGGTGATCAGATACGTGTCGACCCCGTGCGCGGGCGTCAGCCGGCACACCGGCGCCTGCTCGCGCAGCGCGGCGTAGACGGGATGCGGGCACGCCCGGAATTCGGGCGCGCCCCTGGACACGGCCGACACGAGGTCGTGCAGCGCACCGCGGTCGTCCGGTGTCGCGTTCTCCTGCGTCATGTTCCGCACCCTCCGTGCCATCGAGTTCTGCGGACACACCGGTTCCCTGTGGGAGTCGGGCGTGAAACCACCGTTGGCGCGATGGGGTGAGCCGGCCGCGCCCCGCCGGAGTCAGTACGGCCCGGCCCGCCGTCACCCGGGCGGCGGTCAGCCGTCTTGTCGCACGGTGTGGCGGGCCAGGGGCGCGCGGGACAGGCTGCTCGTGACGTCAGCCCGTCCCGAGGAGTCCGAACATGGCCCGAAGCCTCACCCCGGTCCTTACGATCGCCGCGTCGCTCACCCTGGCGCTGGCCGCCGCTCCCGCGTCCGCGTCCGGAGCCGACGCCGGCAAGAGCGCGGCCGCCCGCGCGGTCACGTACGAGGCGACCGCCAGGTACAAGATCCATGCGAACGCGGTCAAGGCGGGCTACGTCCCGGACAAGTACTGCGTCGTCAACAAGGAGGGGCCGGGGGCGCTCGGCTACCCGCACTTCAACCACGCGCTCGACAACTCCGTCGACCCGGCGAAGCCCGCCGCCCTCTTCTACGAGGACGACGGGCGCGGCGGCAAGCGCCTGGTCGGGGTCCAGTGGCTGGTCTACGACCGGGACCAGAACCTGGCGACGGACGACGACCGGCCCACCCTGTTCGGCACCGCCTTCAAGGGTCCGCTGCGCGGCCACTTCCCGGGCCAGCCGGTGCACTACGCGCTGCACCTGTGGCTGTGGAAGAAGAACCCCCTGGGCACCTTCGAGACGTACAACCCGACGGTGAACTGCCGCCCCGGCACGACCCGCCCGCCCAAGTAGCCCGGCTGCACGCCGCACGCCGCACGCCGCACGGCTCACGGCTCACGCGGACACGGGCGAGCCCTCCGGCGAGCTCTCGGGGCGGACCGCGTCGAACAGCAGCCGCGCGGCCACCGTCGTCCCGTCGGTGCGGATCGTGCCGGCCACGGCCCTCGCCCGGGCCCGGGTCTCGGGGGCCAGGGCGGTCCTGAGCGCGGCCGCCAGGGACTCGACGGTCGGCGTCGGACCGTCGTGCGCCGCGCCGATGCCCAGCTCGGCCACCCGGCGGGCCCAGTACGGCTGGTCCACGATCTGGGGCACCAGCACCTGGGGCGCCCCGGCCCTGGCGGCCGTCGTCGTCGTGCCGGCCCCGCCGTGGTGCACCACGGCGGCCACCCGGCCGAACAGGGCCTGCTGGTTCACCTCGCCGACGGCGAAGCAGTCGCCCTGACCGTCGGTCAGGGCCAGCCCGGCCCAGCCGCGCCCGACGAGAACGCGCCGGCCCTGCGCGCGGACCGCTTCGACGGCCACCCGGGCGACGTCCGGCGAGGTGCGCATCGGCATGCTGCCGAAGCCGACGTACACCGGTGCCGGGCCGGAGTCCAGGAACGCCACCAGATCGTCCGGCAGCGGCCGTTCGTCCGGCAGGATCCACGCGCCGGTCTGGACGACGTCGAGGTCGGTCAGATCCTGCCACGGACCCAGCACCGGGTCCGCCGCCAGCCACGGCCGGCCGGTGAAGACGTGGTCGCGGACGCTGTCCACCGGCGGCAGGCCGATCGAGGCCCGGTGGGCGTTGAGCGGCTCTCCGTACAGGGCGTTCACGCGCTCGGCGTCCAGGTCCCACAGCTCCCGGTGGCCGGTGACCTCCGGTGGGGACGGCCGGCCGGGCCGCAGCGACGGCAGGTAGTGCGCGGAGGGCAGTTCGAAGGGATGGAAGCAGGCGTACACGTAGCGGATGCCGTGCTTCTCGGCCACCGAGCGTAGCCCGGCGGGTATCAGCCCGGACGCCACCAGCACGTCGCACCCCTCGGCCGCCGCGGCGATCGTGCCGAAGTGCTCGGCGACCAGCTCGGCCGCGCGCTGCGGCGCGCCCCCGGCCGGCGGAGCCACCGCCCCGGTCACCAGGGCCCGCACCGGCTGCCCGAAGGGCACCAGCTCCACGCCGGCGCCGGCCAGCAGCCGCGCGAACTCCTCGTCCGGCGGCGCGCACATCCGTACCTCCGCGCCGAGTTCGCGTAACCGCACCGCCAGCCCCACCAGTGGTTCGACGTCGCCACGCGACCCGTACGTCGACAACAACACGCGCATGTCAGGAACTCCCGTAGTGCAGAATCACTTGCTTTGGCCAGTGATTCTGCACTGTGGGTCAGACCGCCTTGAGGGTGGCCGCACCGAACGAGACGTCGAAGCGGTCGCACCAGACGGAGACGCTGGAGTACTCGGCCAGGTTCACCGTGGCCGGGATCTCGTAGTTCTGGTCGCCCTTGTTGCCCTTGAGCTTGCCGAGGCTGACGTGCTTGCCGTCGTCGAACACCGTCCATCCGGCGGTGCCCTCCTTCACCGGGGCGTCGGTGATCAGCACGCGCAGGTCAGGGCCGTTGCTCGTGTCGAGGTCCTCCAGGCGGAGGGTGTGGGAGCCGTCGGGGAGCCGGATCAGCTTCACGGTGCCGCTGGTGGCGTGCTCGTGGCTGATGAAGGTCCCCTCGGCCACCGTCTTCGGCGCCGCCGCGGAGGTGGGGGAGGGACCGGCCGGGGCCGCTGCGGGGAGCGCTTCGCGGACCGTGTCGTTCTGCCACAGCTTCCACGGCTGGAACCAGTACAGGCCTGCGCCCAGCGCCATCGTCGCGAGGACCAGGATCCCGGCGAGCCTCCTGCCGCCCCACTTCGTCGTTGCCACTGCCTGTCCTCTCCACACGGAACCGTTTCCCGTATTCAAAGCCACCCGCACCCCCGTGACCAGGCCTTTCCATATGACGAAAGTCTTACGTCCCTGATTCGCGCGCGGCCGCGAGGCGATACTGGCGCCATGCCGAAGACGCCGCCGCCCGCGAAGCCGGAACCGACACCGGAACCGAACCCGGGACCGACACCGGGACCGACACCGGGACCGAACCCGGAGCCCATAACGGCGGATCCGCCCCACACGGCGGACCGTCCGCTGCTCACCCAGTCATGGCTGGATCTGGCCTTCCTGCACTGGGCCGCCGACCCCGCCGACGTCGCCCCGCTGCTCCCGCCCGGCACCGTCCCCGACACGCTGGACGGGGTCACGTACGTCGGCCTGGTCGCCTTCCGCATGCACAAGGTCGGATGGTTCCGCCTCCCCGGCGTCCCCTACCTCGGCAGCTTCCCGGAGACCAACGTCCGCCTCTACTCCGTGGACGCCCACGGGCGCCGCGGCGTGGTCTTCCGCTCGCTGGACGCGGCCCGCCTGGTCCCGGTGGCCGTCGCGCGGTCCGTGTTCCGCCTGCCGTACGTCTGGTCGCGGATGGCGGTCCGCCACGACGGGGACACCGTGACGTACACCAGCACCCGCCGCCGGCCCGGACCGCGGGGCGCGCACAGCAGGATCTCCGTGCGGGTCGGCGAGCCGATCGGGAATCCCACGGCGCTCGAACACTTCCTCACCGCCCGCTGGGGCATGCACAGCGCGTTCTTCGGACGGCAGCTCTACCTCCCGAACACCCACCCCCGCTGGCCGCTGCACCGCGCAGAACTCCTCGACTGCGACGAAACCCTGGTCGCGGCCGCAGGCCTGCCCGCGCCGGGAGGCCCGCCCGTGAGCGTCCTGTACTCGCCCGGCGTGCCCGTCCGCTTCGGCCCCCCGCCCCGGCGCCCGGGGGGCATCCCGACCCCCTGATTCCGCGAGCCGGCAGCAGGGCCCTGTTTTCGGCCAATGCGCCGATCGGCACCGTTTACCCCATGCGGGTGAATTGCCGATCCGGCCCTTGAGTTCCTTTCCCGGGGTTCGTCAGCATTGCGTTCGAACGTTCACTGATGGGAACTGCTGGGGTGCTTCCCAAGGGTGGCTGGGGACGGGGTGTCAGGGGGAGGGTTTCGGGGTGCGCAGCGATGCCGAATACACGGCCGTCAAGGACCGTGCCCTCGACCGGCTCTTCGGCCTCTCCGGGGTCGTGGCCGTCGGTGTCGGCGGCCGGGAGCGGGCCGGGCGGGCCACGGGCGAGCGGGCCATCAGGGTGTTCGTCGCCCGCAAGCGCCCACGGGGCGAACTGCCGCAGGACCAGCTCGTCCCGGCCGAGTTCGAAGGGGTCGGCACCGATGTGGTGGACCTCGGCACCCCGGCGCCGGACCCGCGGCCCGACCTGTGCGTACGGCGCGGGCCGAGCGGGAGCCCGCCCGGTTCGGCGAGCCGGCTGGACACCCGCAAGTGGAGCCGGCTCATCGGCGGGGCCATGGTCTCCTCGGCCGTGGACCCCAAGGCCCCCGGCACCATCGGCGGATTCCTCGAGCACACCGGCGACCCCGGCAAGGTCTATCTGCTGAGCAACCAGCACGTCCTCGGCGAGGCGCCGCCCCTCGACCACCCGGTCAAGGCCGACACCGGCACGCGGGTCTACCACCCGCTCCGCCAGGACTTCCCCCTGGAGCGGCTCTTCGCCGGCAACGCCGTCGGCAACTACGAGACGGGCGACCGAGACACGACCGTCGACATCGCGGTGGCCCGGCTCGACCCGGGCGTGAAGTGGTACGCCGACATCCTCGACATCGGCCCCGTCACCGGTACGTACACCCTCAAGCCGGAGGAGGTCGACTCGCACTGCTTCGAAGTCCGCAAGCGCGGTGTGGCCACGGGGTACACCGGGGGAACGGTCCAGGCCGTCAACGCTGCCTACGACGTGGACGGCATTCGCTACAGCAACTTGATGATCGTCAAACCCCACCCCAACCCCGGCCTGCCGACCACGGTCGTGAACCACTTCTCCGACCACGGTGACTCCGGCGCCCTCGTGGTCGACGGCTTCAACCGGGCGGTCGGCATCGTGCTCGCGGGCTTCGGCCCCGACGAACCGGCGGCCATGCGCGGCTGGGGCAAGGTCCTGCCCGTCGACGTGGTGCTCCACTACTTCGTGCACACCAAGCAGATGCCCGTCCGGCTCGCGACGGCCCCCCGCGCCCGGATCCCGCGCGTCGTCGGCCAGCCCGCACCCCCGACCGCGAGCCCAACTCCGACCGCGAGCCCGCCCCCGTACGCGAGCCCGCCCGCGCCCGGACCGGTGCCCCTCGCCGCACGGCCGCGCACCGGTTCCGCCGCCGCCGTACTCCGCGCCGACCTCGGCCGTACGGTCCCCGGCCGGCGCCTGCTGCGCCTCTGGCAGGACCACGGGGAGGAGCTCGCCGGACTCACCGGACGCCACCCCGAACTCGCGGACCTCTGGCGCGCCAACGGCGCAGGGCCGGGCCTCGCCGAACTCCTCCGGGACCTGATCTCGACGGTCCGCCACGAGGCACGGCGGATGCCGGCCGCCGTCGGCCCCGTCCCGCTGGGGGAGTACGTCGACCGGATCCACCACGCGTACGCCCGCCTCGCCGGCCCCGAGCTGCGCTCGGCACTGGCCAGGTCCCGCAGCGCCCTGCCCGACCTGGCCGGCCTGACCTACGCGCAGATGGTCGAGGCCCTCGGCCCGGCCGAGGAGGGCCGCCATGACCACTGAGGAAGAACTCGTCGCGGCCAAGAACCGGGTCAAGGAGCGGCTCTTCGCGATTCCCGGCGTGATGTTCGTCGGCGTCGGAGGCAAGGAGGTCGACGGCGTCCTCACCCGGGAACCGGCCGTCAAGGTCCTCGTCCGGGAGAAACTGCCCGCCTCGGCGCTCCCGGCCGCCGAGCTGATCCCGTCGGACGTCGACGGCGTCCCCACCGACGTGGTCGGGATCGGTACCGTCGTCCCGCTCACCTCGGAGCGGCCGACCGGAATCCTGAACCCGGCCCTGTATGAGCAGAGTTCCGAGCGGGCGCGCGAACTGAGGGGCGGGTACTGCATCGGAGTGGAGAACGCCGGCGGCCTGGGGACCCTCGGCTGCGTCCTGAAGGACCAGGTCGACGAATGGAAGGTCTACGCCCTCACCTGTCAGCACGTGATCACGCACAAGGGGACGTTCAACGCGGTGCCGTTGGTGTCGAAGGCGGGCCAGCCCACGGGCAGCGACGGCATCTGCTGTTCGGACATCTTCGGCGTGTACGAGACCGGTGCGATGAGCTACGAGAAGGACGAAGCCGCGGACCGGGACGAGGGACTGCTGAGGATCCGGCCCGGCCGGACCTGGAAGCCCGCCATCAGGGGGATCGGCGAGATCACGGGCGTGCACACGATCACCCCCATCGAAGCGAGCGCCGAGAACTACCAGGTGCGGAAGACCGGCGCGCGGACGGGCAAGACCGGCGGCACGGTCACCGGCCTGTACGACTCGCCCCAGCGCACCGAGAACTACCTCCTCGTCAAGCCCAACCCCCACCCGGACCAGCACGCCTACGACACCCTCCACTTCGCCTACGAGGGCGACTCCGGATCGGTCATGGTCAACGACCTGGGCACCACGGACCCCGACGGAAAGCCCGTCGTCGAGGTCGTCGGCCTCGTCTACGCGATCACGGCGCCGAACCCGGCCTCCACCTTCGTCCTGCCGATCCAGAAAGTACTCGAACGGTTCTTCGCACACGAGGGACTGCTCCTCACGGTCGCCACCATCCGCAACTCCCACCCCGTCAACACCGTCCCCAAGCCCCCGCCCGGCAGCCCCGACCCGCTGTCGACCCGCCGGCGGACACCGTGCCCGCCGCCGCGGGTCACCTGGCCGGGATCCAGACCCTCGCGCACGGCGAGGCCCGCCGGGGGAGCGAGGCCGCGGCCGAGGTTCTCGCCCACCGGCTGCGCCTGCACCCCCAGCAGCCGCCCGCCGCCCCCGCGGCCCCGGTGGCGTACACGGCGATGAGCTCGGTACCGGAGAACTGGATCCCCTTCATCCCCGTGCACGCGCCCGGCCAGAACCGCGACATCCGGCTCCAGCGCGCCGCCATGCCGAGCGCCGTCGGCGACGACCGGCTGGTCCGCCCGCGCACCTCGCTGCTGCGCGAGGGCTACGACGCGGGACGGCGGTACTTCGTCCACGAGGAGGAGGTCCCGCAGGCCGGCACCAAGGTCACCCTCGCCTACAACCGCACCCGCTGGCACGACGGCCGCGTCGCACTCTGGCTGAGCGCCCGCACCCACGCGGGCCGCGGCGAGGCCTCCAGCGGCCTCTCCTTCGACTACCTCACCGACACCCGGCCGACAGGGTAGGGGTGACGCCCTGAGCGACGCATGCCCCGAGGCCCGGGTGTCAGTCGATGACCGCGGTGGCTTCGATTTCGACCAGGCGTTCGGGTACGTCCAGCGTCGCGACGCCCAGGAGGGTGGCCGGGGGTGCCGCGCTCGCGCCCAGCTTCGTGAACGCCCGGGTGATGCCCTCCATGAGCAGGGGCATCTTGTCCGGGGTCCAGTCGACGACGTAGACGGTCAGCTTCGCGATGTCCTCGATGGAGGCGCCGACCTCGGCCAGGGCGGTCGCGACGTTGAGGTAGCTCTGCTCTACCTGGGCGGCGAGGTCGCCCTCGCCGACCGTGACCCCGTCGGCATCCCAGGAGACCTGGCCCGCGACGAAGACGAGCCTGGAACCGGTCGCGACGGACACCTGCCGGTAGGCGTCGACCTTCGGCAGTCCGCTGGGGTTGACCAGGGTGATGGGCATGCTTGCTCCTTGCTCACGAGAGCGTTTCCGCTCTCTTGTGGTTACTCAGGAACCGTAGGAGAGTGTTCGCTGACATGGAAGAACGCACTTTTGAGTGACTGGGGAACCAGATGGTGACCAAGCAGTTCAAGGGCTCGCCCGACGACGCGGACGTGCGGCGCGCGGACTCCCTGGGGCGGGAGATCTTCTCCGAAGTCGCCAACAAGTGGGCGCTCCTGATCATCGAGGCCCTGGGGGAGGACACCCTGCGCTTCGGCGAGCTGCGGGACGAGGTCGAGGGCATCAGCCACAAGATGCTGACCCAGAACCTGCGCATGCTGGAGCGCAACGGCCTGGTCGAGCGCACGGTGCACCCGGTGGTGCCGCCACGGGTCGAATACACCCTCACCGAGCCGGGCCAGGCCCTGCGGGTGACGATCGACGGGCTGTGCGACTGGACCCACCGGTACATCGGCCACATCGACGCCGCCCGCAACCGCTTCGCAGGCGGCCCGGCGCAGGCCTCCTAGGCCGGCCGGGCCGCCTCCCCGCGCGTCCGGACGCGGTCAGGGCAAGGTCAGGACGCGGTCGGGCCGGATCGGCAGGTGGCGGTGGCGTACGCCGGTCGCGTGCCAGACCGCGTTGGCGACCGCCGCCGCGGCGCCCACGATACCGAGCTCGCCGATGCCCTTGATGTTGACAGGGTCGTCCTCGTCCGGTTCCGCCGGCAGCCAGTCCGCCTCGATGTGCGGGACATCGGCGTGGGCCGCGACGTGGTAGCCCGCGAGATCCGCGCCGACGTGCGCGCCCGAGGCCCGGTCCCGGACCGCCTCCTCGTGCAGGGCCATGGAGATGCCCCAGGTCATACCGCCGACGAACTGCCCGCGGGCGGTCAGCGGATTGACGATCCGGCCCGCCGAGAAGATGCCGAGCATGCGCCGCACCCGGACCTCGCCGGTTCCGGTGTCGACCGCGACCTCCGCGAACTGGGCTCCGTAGGAGTGGCGTTCCTTCGGCGGGAGGGCGGTGATCGCCGCCGTGGAGTCCCCGTACGCGGTGACGCCCTCCGGCGGGATGTCACCGCCGTCGGCGAGCCGCTCGCGCAGCGCAGCCACCGCCGCGTTGACCGCCCAGGCCCAGGAACTGGTGCCCATGGAGCCGCCCGCGATCATCGCCGGTCCGAAGTCGCTGTCCCCGATCAGCACCCGGACCCGGTCCGGAGCCACCTCCAGTGCGTCCGCGGCGATCAGGGTGAGCGCGGTCCGCGCGCCGGTTCCGATGTCCGCCGCCGAGATCCGCACCGTGAAGCCGCCGTCCGCCTCCGCCGTCGCCGCGGCCGTGGAGGGCGCGGTCCCCGCGTGGTACGTGGCCGTGGCCGTGCCGGTGCCGAGCAGCCACCGGCCGTCGCGGCGCAGGCCCGGCCGCGGATCCCGGTCGGCCCAGCCGAACCGGCGGGCGCCCTCGCGGAAGCAGGCCATCAGGGTGCGACCGGCGAAGGGCAGCCCGGACACCGGCCCCGTCACGGGCTCGTTGCGCGCCCGCAGCTCGATCGGGTCGACCCCGCACTCCACGGCGAGCTCGTCGAGCGCCGACTCCAGCGCGAACGACCCCGGTGCCGTGCCCGGCGCCCGCATGAACGTCGGGCTCGGCACGTCCAGCCGTACGATCCGGTGGGCCGTGTGGTGGGCGTCCGCGTCGTACAGCACCCGGCCGGGCATGGCGCTCGGCTCCAGGTACTCGTGCACGGTCGAGGTGAGGTTCAGCGCGTCGTGGCCCAGGGCGCGCAGCCGCCCGTCCGCGTCCGCGCCGAGCCTGACCCGCTGGGCCGTGGGACTGCGGTAGCCGGCGAGCGAGAACATCTGGCGGCGCGTCAGGACCACCCGGACCGGGCGCTGCAGGACGGTCGCGGCCATGACGGCGGCCACCTGGTGCGCGCGCACGCCCTTGGAGCCGAAGCCGCCGCCGATGTGCTCGGAGCGCACCCGCACCGAGGCCGGGTCGAGCGAGAACAGGGCGGCGAGTTCGCCCTGCACCCATCCCGAGCCCTGGTTGGAGTCGACGAGCTCGAGCCGGCCGGCCTCCCAGCGGGCCGTCGCTGCGTGCGGTTCCATCGGGCTGTGGTGTTCCTCGGGCGTGGTGTACTCGGCGTCCACGACGACGGCGGACCGGGCGAGTTCGGCCTCCAGATTGCCCTTCGAGGAGACGGCCGCGGCGTGCGGCGTGGCCGCGGGGGCGTACGTACCGGGCCGGCCGGCACGGAAGTCGATGTCGTGCGGCTCCTCGTCGTAGCGCACCACGAGCGCCTCGGCCGCCTCCCTCGCCTGCTCGGAGGTCTCGGCCACGACCAGCGCCACCGGCCAGCCGGAGTGCGGCACCCGGTCGTGCTGGAACAGTGCGATGGACACGTCGGGCTGCATGCCCATCAGGCCCGGGTAGCCGGTCTCCAGCCGCGGGGCGTTCCCGTGGTGCAGCACGGTGATCACGCCCGGCATGGCCAGGACGGCGTCCGTGCCCATCGAGCGGATGCGGCCGCGGGCGGCGGTGGACAACACCAGCCAGCCGTAAGCGAGTTCGGCGAAGGGGATCTCTCCCGCGAAGCGGGCGGCGCCCGTGACCTTGGCACGGCCCTCGACGCGGGTGTGCGCGGTGCCGACGGAGCCCTTCAGGGGAATGACGGTGCTCATCGCGCGTTCTCCTCGGCGAGTTCGGTCAGCACGGCCACGATGAGGTTGCGCATGAGGGTCACCTTGTATCCGTTGTGGGCCAGCGGCCGCGCGGCGGCGAGTTCGGCGTCGGCGGCGGCCGCGAAGGTGCGGGCGTCGGCCGGTGCGCCCTTCAGCACCCGCTCGGCCTCCAGGGCCCGCCAGGGCCGCGACGCGACCGCTCCGAGGGCCAGGCGCACGTCCCGTACGGCTCCCGCCTCGACTTCGAGCGCGGCGGCGACCGAGCCGATCGCGAACGCGTACGAGGCGCGCTCGCGCACCTTGCGGTAGCGGGAGGCGGCAGCCACCGGGGCGTGCGGCAGGACGACGCCGGTGATCAGCGCGCCGGGCGGCAGCGCGGTCTCGCGGTGGGGGGTGTCGCCCACCGGCAGATAGAAGTCGGCGAGCGGGGACTCGCCGGGCCCGCCGGCCGTCTCGTAGGACACGACGGCGTCGAAGGCGGTGAGCGCCACGCCCATGTCCGACGGGTGGACGGCCACGCAGCGGTCGGAGGCGCCCAGGATCGCGGCGTTGTGGTGCTCGCCGGCGAGGGCCGGGCAACCGCTGCCCGGGGAGCGCTTGTTACAGGGCTGCGTCACATCGGCGAAGTAGCCGCAGCGGGTGCGCTGGAGCAGGTTCCCGCCGACGGTGGCCATGTTGCGCAGCTGCCCGGAGGCGCCGGCGAGCACGGCCTGCGCCAGGGCCGGGTAGCGGCGGCGGACCTCGGGATGGGCGGCGAGGTCGCTGTTGGTGACGGTGGCGCCGATGCGCAGACCGCCCTCCGGCGTCGGTTCGATGTGCTGGAGCGGCAGTTCGCGTACGTCGACGAGCTGCGCGGGGCGCTCGACGCCGGTCTTCATCAGGTCGACGAGGTTGGTGCCGCCGCCGAGGAAGCGCGCGTCCGGGGCGGCTTCGAGCAGGGCGACCGCACCTGCCACGTCGAGGGCGCGCCGGTAGCCGAACTCCCTCATGCCGCCACCTCCTCCGTGTCCGCCTCGGCCTCGGCCTCGGCGGCCCGGGCGACCGCCTGCACGATGGACACGTACGCGCCGCACCGGCACAGGTTGCCGCTCATCCGCTCCCGGATCTCCTCGGGGGTCAACGGCGGCGGCCCCGCTTCGGGCCGTACGTCACCGGTGACCGCGCTCGGCCAGCCCGCGGCGTGCTCCTGGATCACCGCGACGGCCGAACAGATCTGCCCCGGTGTGCAGTAGCCGCACTGGAAGCCGTCGAGGTCGAGGAACGCCTGCTGCACGGGATGCAGCCGGTCGCCGTCGGCCACGCCCTCGATGGTGGTGATCTCGCGTCCCTCGGCGGCGACGGCGAGCTGGAGGCAGGAGACCGTCCGGCGGCCGTCGAGCAGGACGGTGCAGGCCCCGCACTGCCCCTGGTCGCAGCCCTTCTTGGTGCCGGTCAGGTCCAGTCGCTCGCGGAGCGCGTCGAGGAGGGTGGTGCGGTGGTCGACGGAGAGCGGGTACTTCTCGCCGTTGATGTTCAGGACGATGGCGCTGGACGTCGGTGCGGCCATGATCAGCCTTCTTTCGCGTATCCGGGGCACGCCGAAGCGGGACCGTGCGGGCGGTGAAGAGATGGCGCTGTACGTGGCGGGCCCGGCTCGGAAGCGGGCAGGATGCGGGGAAGGGGTGTCGGCCGCGCTCTCGGCGGCGGTCCCCGTCGGCCGCGTCCACGGCTAAGGTGGAATCAACCGGACAATTGTCCGCTACTGGAGAACGTACCGGACAGTTGTCCGGTCAGCAAGGCCGCGTTCGTCGGCGTACCCGTGAGGAGGACGCGTGCAGGAGAAGAGAAGCGCTCCCGTTCGCTCGGACGCGCAACGGAACCGCGAGCGGATCCTGGAGGTGGCGCTGGACGAGCTGACCCGCTCCGCGGACGCGCCGCTGAGCACCATCGCCAAGAAGGCGGGCGTGGGCCAGGGCACCTTCTACCGCAACTTCCCGAATCGAGAATCCCTCGTCTTCGAGGTCTTCCGCCACGAGATGCAGCAGGTCGCGGACTCCGCCACCCACCTGGTCGAGACCCGGCCTCCGGACCAGGCCCTGCGGGAGTGGATGGACCGGCTGGCCCGGTTCGCCATGGCCAAGGCGGGCCTGGCGGACGCCATCCGCCAGGCCACCAGCGCGCCGGGCGGCCCGGCGAAGCCGGGACACGAGCCGCTCACCCGCGCGGCCGACATGCTGCTGCGGGCCGGCGAGAAGGCCGGCGCCATCCGCCCCGGGGTCAGCGCGGACGACTTCATCCTCGCCATCGCCGGCCTGTGGCTGATCGACCCCCACGGAGACTGGCAACCCCGGGCCACCTGGCTCCTCGACCTCGTCATGGACGGCCTGCGCGCCGGAGCCCCCGGCCGCTGAGCCCGGCCTCGAGCCGGCCGCCGTGCCCGCCGCCGAGCCCGCAGCCGTGCCCGCCGCCGAGCCGGCCGGGGCCACCGCCTAGCGCCGGCGCGCCTCGCGGAACACCGCCAGGAAGCGGTCGCGGAGGTACGGGTCGAGGTCCGCGACATCGGCCGGGCTCAGCCGTCCGGCGAGCCGGGCCACCGCGCGCCACTGGGCGAGGGCGGCCCGGCAGCCCTCGCAGCGTTCGAGGTGCTCGTCGACGCGCCGGCGGGACCGGTCGGGGAGGGTGCCGTCGAGGTACGCGGTGATCAGCTCGACGAAGTCCACGCACCGCTGGTCGCCCTCGGCCGGGTCCGGCCGCCCGGGCGTCACCGCTCCTGCCGCTCGACGTACCGCTCCAGCCGCGCCCGTACGAGGGCCCGGGCCTCGTGCAGACGGCGGCCCTCGTCCGCGGCGCTGATCCCGAGGCTCCGCGCCACCTCGGAGGCCGGCCGGCCCCGTACGTCGCGCTCCACGATGACCCGGCGCAGCTCCGCCGGCATGTCCAGCACCGCCGCCCGGACTTCGGCCAGAGCCGCCTCCTCGGTCAGGTCGACGCCGGAGGCCTCCCAGGCGGCGGGTGGGGCGGCCCAGTGGCCCGGCCACGCCGGATGGTCGGCGGGCAGGAAGCGGTCAGCCGGAAACGCGGGCTCCGGTTCCCTCCCGGCAGGCGGGACCGCGGGCGTCGCCGCCGTGCCCGGCAGCACCACGAGCATCAGGATTCCCGCCACGACCGCGACCCCGACGAACAGCCGGCCCGCCGCACCCACACCCGCCCGCTCGGAGAGGAACCCGACGACCAGCGCGAACGGTACGAAGGCGAGCCAGGTGAGGGTGCCGACGCCGGACGCGACCCCCGCCCGGATCGCCGAGGGCACCGCGTCGTGCAGCCGGTGCAGCACCGGGATGCTCACCGCGACCACCACGAGGGTGAGCAGCACCTGGGCGACGATCACCGTCGCGGCGGAGCGGCTCGTCGCCAGGACGCAGCAGCACCCCACCATCAGCGCGGCCAGCAGGGCCACCGGCCACCGCCGGCCCAGCCATCCCCGGGAGCCGAGCAGACCGCCGATGCCCAGCGCGGCCGTCAGACCCGCCCAGTGCGGCCCGTACCAGAACGCCGGAACGGCCAGCGCGACCAGCCACAGCGGGCCGAACTCCAGCATCCCCTGCATCAGCAGCGCGCCCGTGACGGTCAGCAGGATCACCGAGCGGAGCCGGCCGCGCCCCAGCAGCAGCCGGTAGGTCGCCGCGATCTGCCGCCGCAGCGGCTCGGACTCCTCGGTCTTGTGCAGCCGCGGTTCGCGGAAGAAGTACAGGGCGAGGCCCGTCGCGACCAGCGGCGGCACGGTCAGGAAGTACGTGTCCCGCAGGGACAGGGCCGAGGCGATGGCGCCCCCGGCCAGGGCGCTGGTGACGAGCGCGACGCTCTCCACCACCCGGACCCGGCCGATGACCTTCTCGAACACATCGCTCGACCCGGTCTCCTCCAGCACCGTGTCGTACACGACGGACTCGAACGTCCCGCTCTGCATGGCGAAGAAGACCCCGAGGAAGAACGCCGACACCATGTACGTCCCGACGTTCTGGCTCAGCCCGCCCACGGTGACGCTGACCACCGCCGCCACGCTCGCGAGGAGCAGCACGCCGCGCCGGCTCCACCGGTCGGCGAGCAGGCCCGACGGCACCTCGAAGACCGGCACCACCACCGCGTACACGGCCGCCATGACGCCCACTCCGGCCGCGTCGAAGCCGATGCCCGTCATGAAGAGCTTCTCCACGGGCACCCACAGCGCCAGGTTCTGCAGGAACGCGGCCGCGTACAGCGGCGCCAGCCGGCGCCGGAGCCTGCGCCGCGCCGCGGCCTCCGGCGTCCCCGGACCCGCGGACAGGCCCTGCGCGCCCACGGGTCAGGTGCCGTCGGGCGTGGACCCCATGGCCTTCATGGCTTCCTCGGACCGCTTCGCCATCTCCTCCTGGGAGACGTCCTCGATGTGCGTGGCGACGTTCCAGCGGTGGCCGAAGGGGTCGATGAACTGGCCGGTGCGGTCGCCGTAGAACTCGTCCTTGACCGGCGACAGCGCGTCGGCGCCGCGGGCCAGGGCCTTGGCGAAGACCGCGTCGACGTCTTCGACGTACACGTGCAGGGTGACGGGCGTGCCGCCCACCGCCTTCGGGGAGCGGAATCCCATCTCCGGGTACTCGTCGGCCAGCATGACGACGGAGTTGCCGAGCTCCAGCTCGGCGTGGCCGATCTTGCCTCCGGGCGCGGGCATCCTCATCAGCTCGCGTGCGCCGAGCACGGCGACGTAGAAGTCGATCGCGGTCGCGGCTCCGTCGACGCAGAGGTACGGCGTGACGCGCGGAAATCCCTCGGGAATGGGCTGGACAGCCACCGGGCTCCTGCCTTTCCGGACTCTGACGGCCACTGCCGACCGCCGCCTGCCCCACAGATATCCCGAAGCCGCGCCGCGGCCGCCCACGCCGCGCGGCAGCCGGCCCCCGGATGCCCCGAAGGGCCGGTCGTCCCGCACAGGGACGACCGGTTGGCCGGCGGCCGGTGCGCCGCACCCGTTACCGGTACTCGACGGTCAGGGTGGCCCGCGTGTCCCGGTTGACGAAGAGGTACGCCGTGCCCGGCTGGTTCTGCTCGAACCGGAGGCGGACCTGGGTGCGTCCGGAGCGGTTGACCGCGGACAGGCCCGCTGCGGACAGGTCGCCGGAGGCCTTGCTCCCCGAGGTGAAGGGGCCGATGTCGGCCGCGCCGGCGGCGGTCGTGGCCGCGGCCCAGTCGGCGGGCTCCACCGCGCAGCCGCCGAGGCAGCCCCTGTGGACGTCGACGAGCAGCCGGTTCCCGGCGGGGGCGGCCCAGGGGTCCCCGGATCCGCTGCTCCTCGTCAGGGTCACCCAGGCCCGGGTGATCTCCTTCCCGGCGGGGAGGGCGGCGGTGTCGAAGGACAGCACGCTCCGGTTGGACTTTCCGTCGGTGCCGCGGCCCAGGGCCAGGCCGTACGAGCCCTCCAGGGTGCCGACGGCCGGCGCCGAGCCGTCCCCCGCGGCCTTGATGTAGCCGTCCTCGGCGTCCAGGCTGGGCAGGGTGAGCGTGCCCGCGGGCGGTGGGGTCGAGCCGCCTCCGCCGAGGGCCTTGACCATGCCCATGATGGTCTCGATCTGCCGGCCGCCGTGCCGTGCGTACGCCGGGTCGCCGAGGTAGCCCCACCAGTTCCAGCAGCCGTTGGGGTTGTCGAGGGTGGTGGTCGGGACGGCCTGTGGGTACAGGACGATCAGGTCGTTGGTGTCGGCGTACTCGTTGAGGTACGCCTTGTCGATGAACCGGGTGCCGAAACCCTGGTACGAGTAGCCCTGCTTGCAGCCGTGGAGCGTGACGACGACCTTGCAGGCGGCGCCGTTCGCGCAGCCGGCGGGCACGTAGACGAAGCCGTTCTCGTCCATGGAGATCGCCTTCGCGGAGCCGCCGGGCGCGTACGCGTTCTGGTCGAACCGGATCAGGCTGCCGCCGGGCGCGGCCGCCGGCGGGTCGACCGAGCCGAGCAGGTGCCCCAGGAACTCCCGCTCGGCGTCGAAGCCGCAGTCGTTGAGCCACGGGTCGGCGGTGACCGTGCACGCGTTCGGGCCCAGCGGGCTGATCCAGGCGTGGCCGGCGGCGGTGCTCTTGTTGTAGAGCACGTCCGCGCCGAAGTGCCGGTAGTAGTCGTCGAGCGCGGTGGACACCGGGCGTTCGACGGTCGAGTCGTTGGCACCGCTGAACACGTACACCGGGTCGCCGCGCAGGCCGGCCACGTCGTCGACGGCTCCCTGCGCCGACCAGTTCGCGGTGGTCTGCTTCAGAGTGGCGAGCTGGAGGTCCTGGTAGACCTCCATACAGGCGTTCAGGGCCTTGCCGAGGTCGTTCTGCGCGCAGTAGTGGGGGCCGGAGGCGAAGGCGGCCGAGCCGTCGAACGTACCGGAATAGGCCACGTGCAGCTGGGTCGCCATATAGCCGCCGGACGACACGCCCGCGCTGTAGACACCGTCGACCTCGTACGCCTTGAGCGTGCCGGCGACGGGCGGTACGGCTGCCGTGCCGCCGGCCCGGGCGGCGGCGGAGCCCGGCCCGCCGACGAGCAGGCCGGCGCCGAGCAGCAGGGCCGCGACGGCCCCGCCGAGCCTTCCGAGAACTGGATGCATCCACCCTCCACTGCGGTGAAACGGCTGACTGGTCCGGATGGCTGCGACGGTAGCTCCGGGCCACAACCCGTACGCACGGTGGCGGCTGCCACAACGGGCCGGGCAGGTATGGCGGTTGCCACCCTGGACGGCGTACGGGTCGGGCGCGGGCCGTCGCGTCCCTGCCCGGCCGGGCGACTCGCACACTCGCATACCGGGCATTTCGGCTCGCCATTCGTCACCCTGGGTGTGGCTGACGCCATCGGAGAGCTCCCTCTCTCTCACCCGCCCCCGACAGAAGGCGCCACGATGACCGCGACCTCGTCCTATCCCGGCCCCCGCAACGCGTACGCCGCCACCACACCCTTCGACGTCGGTCTGCCGGTGCTGCGCCTCGTGCTCGGCGCGATCATGATCGTCCACGGAACGCAGAAACTGTTCCGGTGGTTCGACGGCCCCGGCGTCAAGGCCACGGGCATGTTCTTCGGCAAGGCCGGCTACCCGGCGGGCGAGACCATGGCTACGATCGCCGGCCTGACCGAGACGCTGGGCGGCCTGGGCCTGATCCTCGGCCTGTTCACCCCCCTCGCCGCCGCCGCCATCGTCGGCATCATGATCAACGCCATCTCCGTCAAGTGGACCGGAGCCGTGCTGGGCGCGAACGGCGTCGAGTTCGAGTCCCTCATCACCGCCGCGGCCGTCACCCTGGCCCTCACCGGCCCGGGCCGCTTCGCCGTCGACAGCCTCCTGCCGGTACTGCGCCACCACCGCCTCGTCCACGGCATCCTCGCCCTGGTCCTGGCGGTCGTCCTGGCGGCGGTGGTCCTGCTGCTGAGGGACTGATCCCGGGCCCGGGCGAAACGCACCCCCCGATCCGGCCGAGGCGGCGCCACCGTACCGGGAACCCTCCGGGGGGTCGGCTCGTTCATCCGGGGTCCACCGATTCTGATCGGGAGCAGATGACCACCGTGCCCGAGACTTCGTCCGACGCCGCCGTGTCCCCGCTGCCGCCGCTCGCCGCGCAAGCCGAGCGGCTGATCGAGCTCGGGGTGCACGGGCTCATGGGGGTGGACGCCGGCGGGCTGAGGGCCTTCGCCGAGGAGGCCGGCGACGGGTACGACGGCGGGCTGCTCGCCGTCCACCCGGACCGCGTCCCCGCCTCCGCCCTCGCTCCGCTGCTGCGCCGCAGCGACAAGCCCGGCTTCGTCGTCACCGACATGCCCGACGTCGACCGCTTCGCGCCCTGCGCCGTCGAACTGCCCGACGCCCCGCTCTACCTCGTCACCGGACTCGACCGCGGCGACCACCTGGCCAACTGGAGCCCGGACGAGGCCCTCCCGGCCCTCACCCGGGCGGACCGCACCCCGCTGCTGCTCACCGAAGGCATCCACTGGCTGCTCCAGCAGCCGGCGGTGCTCGAGCGCAACCGCTGCTTCATGACCATCGGCTCCCGGCTCCGCAAGGCGGACGGCACCCTGGACGCCCGCACCGCCGCGATCTGGATCAGCAACGGCCTGGGCCGGGACGGCCGCGAGCGGCGCGACGCCCCGAAGGTCGGCTGGTGCTGGTGGGGGAACCGCCACACCTGGCTGGGCTTCGCCTCGGCCGCGGACCGGGTGGCACCGTCCGCGGTCCGGACGTAGCTCAGGCAGGGCCGTCCGAGGCCTTCTCGGGTTTGCTGTGGAGGATCTCGCGGGCCTGGTCGGCGGCGCGGGCGATGCTCTCGGAGACGAAGTCGACGAAGCGGGCGATGTTGTCCAGGCGTGCGGCGGCCGGAGTGCCGGGGCCGAGGACGCCGACGCCCTGGCGGGCGATCTCGCCGAGGTGGGCGGTGGCGCGGGCGCTGGCCATCGTCGACTGGTACAGGACGTCGTCGTCGACGACGTACCGCTCGCGGCGGCGTTCGTCGCGCTCCCGGCGGATGAGGCCCTGGCTTTCGAGGAACGCGATCGCCTTGGACACGGACGCCGGGCTGATCCGCAGGCGCCCCGCGAGTTCGGCGGCGGTGAGGCTGCCGGCGTCGGTGGTGTAGAGCCCGGCCAGCACCCGGGCCGTCATCTTGGGCAGGCCCGACTGCATGAAGACGGTCGCGAACATCTCCTCGTACGCGCGCACCGCCTCGGCGTCGCGCCCGTGCTCCTGAGGGGGAGTGCCGGGGTCCCGGGGTGCGGGGCGCCGGCGCCGGTGGGCGCGGTGTTCGGTGGCGCGGTGGGCCAGGTCGGCGCGGTAGGCGGTGGGGCCGCCGTTGCGCATCACCTCGCGGGTGACCGTCGACGTGGGGCGGTCGAGGCGTCGGGCGATCTCCGCGTACGCGAGGTCGTCGGCCAGCCCGAGTGCGATCTGCTGGCGCTCCTGCTGGGTGAGCCTGCCTCCCGGCATCGCGGACTCCTTCTGGTCGGTGGGGCTGCCAGCATAGCGTTCACTTTCGTTCCATTGCAATGATCGGCTCTGGACCTGTTGCATTGCAATCCAAACCATTGCAATGAATGCCCAGCGTTTACCTGCGTTTATGGCAGTTCTTCGCAACGACTCCGTTGTCGACTGGTGAAATGCAACGTAGCGTTTCCACTGTCAGAAACGACGAGCCGAGGGCGGCGTCACCGCCCGCAGTCCGCGAAGGAGCACCCCATGACCAACCCGACCACCTCCCGGCCGGACCGCCCGGAACTGCAGAAGGCCGTCCAGGCATTCGTCGACGCCGGCTTCGCCGGGCTGCACCTGCGTGTGAACGACGAGCAGGGCGAATGGACCGGCAGCGCCGGCGTGAGCAAGCTGGGCGAGACGGCGAAGCCGCCCGCGGACGGCCGGTTCTGGGCGGGCAGCTCCGTCAAGCCCTTCACCGCCACCGCCGTGCTCCAACTGGTCGGCGAGGGAAGGCTCGGCCTGGACGCCCCCGTCGCCGGCCACCTGCCCGAACTCGGGCTGGACGACCGGATCACGGTCCGGATGCTGCTGGACCACACCAGCGGACTGTTCAGCTACACCGGCGAGTACTACCCCGACGGGACCATCGCGGAGGGGATCCCCGCCACCGGCAAGGCATGGGTGGACAGCCGGCTGCACACCTACCGGCCGCAGGAGCTGGTGCGCCTCGCACTGTCCAAGCCGGCGCGGTTCGAGCCGGGGGCGGACTTCGGCTACTCCAACACCAACTACACGCTGGCCGCACTGCTGATCGAGCGGATCGCCGGCCGCCCGTACGGCGACGAGATGCGGGAGCGGATCCTGCGGCCCCTCGAACTGCACGACACCGTGCTCGCGGGCGACACCACGGAGCTCCCCGAACCCCACGCCCACGGCTACTGCCGCTACGAGGACGCCGGCGAATGGAAGGTCGCCGACGTCTCCCGCCAGAACATCTCCATGATGCCCGGCGCCGGCGGCATGATCTCGACCACCCGCGACCTCCACACGTTCTTCTCCGCGCTGAACGGCGGCAAGCTCCTGCCGGCCCCGCTGCTCGCCGAGATGCGCACGCCGCACGGTCCGCTCGGCTATGGCCTCGGACTGTTCGCGCAGGACCTGGGCCCGGACGGCGGCGGCACGGTCTACCACCACAACGGCGGCGCCCCGGGCGGCTACGGAGCCCTGATGTACAGCTCGCCCGACGGCAGCAGGACCCTCACGGCCGGCCTGACCACCGGGGACGCGGACGTCGACCCGGCGCAGGCGTTCCCCGCGGCGTTGGACGCGCTCGTCAAGGAGGTGTTCCGCGCAGGGCGGCCCGCGGCCTGACCCGGCCCGGCCGGTGCACCGGACCCGGCCCTACACCTCGTACGACCTCAGCCACAGCTCCAGCGTGAGCACCAGCCACAGCTTGCCGCCCTGACGGGGCAGCAGGGTGCCCTCGCCCTTCAGCCACGTACGGACGGTCTCCGGACGGAACAGGCCCCGCTGCCGGGAGCGGCCCTCCACCCCCTGGGAGGAGGTGAGGCGCTCCACCTTCGTCAGGATGTGGTGCGCCCCCTTGGTCCGCAGATTGCAGTGGAGCAGCCGGTTGAGGAGGTGCTCCATGGCGTACGGACCTCCGCCGGCGGCCCGCGCCAGCAGGTACGGCTCCACGTGCCGCTCCAGGCGCGGGGCGTCCCGCAGCGCGTCGACGGCCGGCGCCGTCAGCAGGACCGGGAGGTCCGTCCAGCACTTGCGGTACGAGCGCAGGTACGCGGTCGCCCGGTCCTCGTCCCAGGGCGCGCCCGGCATCCGGTGCATCTCCTGCACCAGCATGGGGAGGTTCTTGGGCCCGCCGAAGACGGGGTCGCCGCCCTCGCCGTTGAGGACCACGGAGGCCCCGTCCGCGGCCACCGCCTCGGCCAGCATCAGGTTCGGCACCGTCAGCGGGTCCCCGACCGGGCTGTCCAGCAGCGCGGCGGCCTCGGCCAGCCGGGCCGCCACCGCCGCCCCGACACGTTCAGGACCCGGTGCCGGGTGTGGCAGTGGGAGGCCACCAGACCGGAGTAGCCGAGCTCGTTGGGCAGGTCGTCGCCGAAGCTGATCGAGTACGTGTGCACGGGGTGCGAGTGGAGCTTGGCCGCGAGGGCCGTGACGAGGGAGCTGTCGATACCGCCGGACAGCAGCACAGCGGCCGGCTCCGCCACGGGCAGCCGGGCCGCCGTGGCCTGCTCCAACAGGGCGCGCAGGGCCAGGACATGGCCGGTCGGACCGGCCGGGCCGGGGTCCTCGACGTGCTCCCGGGGCTCCCAGTGCACCGTCTCGGTGACCCCGCCGTCGCGCGTCAGCCGCAGCACGCGGCCGGGCAGCACCTCGCGGACCCCGGTGAGCAGGGTCTCCGCGCCCGGCAGGTACGCGAAGGTGAGGAAGGAGCGGACCGCGGACAGGTTCATGGACGTGCCGAGCGCCGGCCAGCGGCGCAGCGCCCGGAGCGAGGTCGAGGCGGCCCAGGCGCCCCCGGCCCGCGCGTAGAAGAGGGTGCGGGCTCCGACGTGGTCGCGGATCAGCACCAGGTCGGGGCCGTCGAGCACGGCCGTACGAACATCCCCTCGGCGAGCGCCACCCCGGCCGGCCCGAGCAACGCCCAGCAGTGCAGCAGGAGTTCGCCGTCGGAGCAGTCGGGCGGCGGGGGCGGTGGCGGCGGCGCGGCGGCGGCCCGGGCTTCACCTGCGAGGGCGGCGAGGAGCACCGGGCGGTTGTGGAGGGTGACCTCGCCGACCGCGGTGCGCCCGAGCGCCGCCCGGAGCGGCTTCCCGAGCGGAATTCGCCGATCAGCCGATCAGCCGATCAGCCGATCAGTCGATCTCGTAGTCGAACCAGATGCGGTGCGTGCCGTCGGCGTCGACGGCCAGCCCGCCCGCACCGGAGATCCCGGTCAGTTCTCGGGTGCCGCTCGACGGAACGATGGTGAAGAACTCCGCCGTACGGTCGTTGCCGGACGTCGAGGCCGAGTGCACGAAGTTGAAGGAACCCTCCCGCCCTTGGAGCGATCCTTCGAAGGACTCCATGGCCACATAGGTGCCGACGCCGGTCGACTCGTCGAACGCGGCGGTGAACAGGGTCGCCGCGCGCCCCACCACCTCTCCCTGGAGGATCTTCTCCATCGTGGCCACACCCACCGGCGTACCGGTGGACACGGCGGGTTCGGGCTTCAGCTCAGCCGGGGCGAACGAGTTGACGGTGAAAGTTGCCGTAGCTCTCATGTGCCGACCGTACCGAACGGGGCCGACAACGGGCGCCCGGACCAGGGGGATCGCGGGCACCGGCGGCGGCTCACGCGGTCAGGTGCCCGCGGATGAGCGTGTCGAGCCGCCGCCAGGCCGGGGAGGCGGCGTTGACCGTGGACTGGATGAGGGCGGGGATCTCGGCGGGCAGCGGGGCCAGGTCCCCGGTGGCGAGCCGGCGCAGGCGCCACTGCGTCGCCCGCAGACCCCTGATGCGTGCGGTGAGCTCCTCGTCGATCTCGCGCAACGCCCGCTGGAACTCCTCGTCCGTCGCCCCTCGCAGATCCCGGACGCGGGCCAGCGGGACGCCGGCTTCGGCGAGCGTCCTGATCTTGATGAGCTCGATGGCATCGCCCGCGCCGTAGCGGCGGTAGCCGGACGCGTCGCGGTCGGGCTCGGGGAGCAGCCCCTTGTCGTGATAGACGCGGACGGTCTCGGACGAGGGCAACGAGGCCGCGTTGGACCGGCTGGCCGACCTCGCCGACACGGGCGGCGACCTGCACGAGCTGAGCGAGCTGCTGGACGAGGGATCGATGCGGGCCGGGCTGCTGCTCACGCGCCGGGCGGTCGCGAAGGGCGATCTGCGCGAGCTGCAGCGCATCTGCGACGCCGGGTACGACGAGGCCGGCAGCGAGCTGGACCGGCTGCTGAGGGCGCGGGCCGACGCCGACCGGGCTTGAGCGGCCGGTTCAGGCCTGTGCCAGCCGCGGGATGAGGAGTTCGGCGTTCCCGCGGTTGACGGCGTGCAGCTGTCCGTCCCGCCAGTGCGGGTACGCGTCCAGGCCCGTGTCGAAGCCGGTGCTCCAGTCCTGCCGTACAGGACGTGCCCGGGCTCGGCGAAGGCGAGCAGCGAGGGCAGGGCGGCGGGGCCCGCGGAGAGGGCGGTGTCGAAGGAGAAGCGCCGGCGCTCGGCCAGCAGGCCCTCGGGCGTGGAACCCGGGTGGAGGTGGGCGGCGACGGCGAACCGCTGGGCGGCGTACGGCAGGAACCCGCCCGCGTGGGGCAGGATCAGCCGCATCCGCGGGTACCGGCCGGGAACCCCGGCCAGCGCCATGTGCAGGGCCGTGCGCGGTGTCGTACGGGAAGTCGACCAGCGGGCCCGGCAGCCCCGGGACCGGCGGGCCCGGCGGCGCCGTCGGATGGACCAGGACGACGGCGGCGCGGGCGTCCAGCTCGGCCCACAGCGGCTCGAACGCCGGATCGCCGAGGTACCGGCCGTGGGCGTTGGACAGGACCACCACCCCGTCGGCGCGCAGGACGTCCAGGGCGTGCGGCCTCCGCGAGCGCGCCGTCCACATCGGGCAGCGGCAGGGCGGCGAAGTGGCCGAAGCGGTCGGGCCGCCCCTTCACGACCTCGGCGGCGAGCTCGTTCACGCTCCGGGCCCCCTGCCGCGCCCCGGCGAGGTCGTCGGGGGCCGCGAGCGGGGCCGGGTACGACAGGACGCCGACCTCGATCGACCGCCGGTCCATCATCTCGATCGCACCGCGTTCGTCCCACGCGGGCGCGCCCGCCCCGGACGCCACCCGAACGGCCGCCGCGCGCGGCAGCGTCAGCCGGTGGGCGCGTCCGGGGCGTCCAGCGGGGCGCCGTCCGGGACGGCGATGCCGAAGTCGTCCGTCAGGACGCGCACGATCTCCTCGCGGCCGGACAGTTCCCGCTCCTTGCGGGAGCCGTCCGTGCGGGTCTCGACGAGGTGGCGGCCGCTGAGCGCGAGGTGCGCGTCCGGCGTCGTCCGCTGGATGTAGAGGAGGTGGGAGAACGGGGAGCGCGGGTTGGTCGCGATGTGCCAGTTGATGACCTCGAAGTCCGGGGCCTCGAAGGGCTCCAGGGTGAACGCGTACTGGTCCGTCCACGCGTCCTCCTCGTACGCCTGGAGCACCCACAGCTCCAGCGGCCCGCGGTGCGGCCGGTGGACCAGGCGGTGCCTGCGGGTCGCGTCCCGGAACTCGGTGTCCGCGACCAGCGGGACCGGTTCGAGCAGCGCACCGCCCGCGCCGAAGCCGACGTCCGCCACGTACGGGCCGGGCTCGCCCGGTACGTCGACCAGCAGCAGCATGTGCGTACGCGGCCGGACCGCGCCCTCGGCCCCCAGGACGACGCGCGCCGCCAGCCGCGTGACGCCGAACCCGAAGGCCTCCAGCACGGCGGCCAGGAGCGTGTTGTGCTCGTAGCAGTAGCCGCCCCGGCCCCCGCGGACCAGCTTCGCCTCCAGGTCCGGCAGCGCGAGGGAGGGGGCCGCGCCGCCGAGCGGCTCCAGGTTCTCGAACGGGATGCCGTACATGTGCGCCAGGTGCAGCGACCGGAGGGTCGCCGCGTCCGCGCGGCGCTCGCCGGTCCAGCCGATGCGGGCGAGGTAGGCGTCCAGGTCGGGCCGCGGGGCCGCGCCCTTCGGGGCTGCGTCGTTGCTCGTCATGTCCCCGACCCTACGCAACGGGCGGCGGGACGGCCCCGGGCTTCGAGCGGCACTCGTCCCGTGCCGGTCACCGGGCCGGTCACCCGGCCCGGTAGCGGGGTCTCGGCTACCGCGGCTCCTCGCTCGCGGTGGAAACCCGTACGGGCCTGGCCGACGGCGCCCTGCGCGCGGGCGACCGCTCCGGACGGGCTGCGCGGCGTACGCCTCTTCGACGCGTTCCGGGGCCCGCACTGGACGCTGCTGGTCGTCGGCGAGGCCGCGCCGGCGCAGCTCCCGCCGCTGCCCGAGGTCCGCACCGTGCGCGTCCCGTCGTACGAGGCGTACGAGGAGTACGGGGACGGCCTCTTCCTCGTCCGCCCCGACGGTACGTCGGCTGGGCCGGGGCCTCGGTGACGGGCCTGGCGCCCTACCTGTCCCGCACCGGCGCCTGACGGGTCGGCTCGCCGCCCGCATCCTGAGCGGCCCGCCCTCGTTGGGCCGGGCATGAAGAAGATCATTACTGCCGCCCTCGTAGCCGCCCTGACCGCCATGGCCGTGGGAACGGCCGTGGCGGACGACGACGATGACGACACCCCGCGCCGGAACGCGCCCGCCGCGCCGGTGGTAGCGCTGCTCAACATCGGGGAGATCGACGACCCGATGGAGGACGTGCTCGAGCACGCCCTGCAGTTCGGGAACGGCTGAACCCGAACTAGGGGGTCTCGGCCGGGGTCAGCAGGACGAAGTCGGCGTTCGCCGGGTCGAGGCAGACGGCCAGCCGGCCCACGCCCTCGGCGTCCTCCGGCCCCATCTGGACGCTGCCGCCGTTCTCCGTGACCCTGGCGACCGCCGCGTCGCAGTCGGTGACGTGGAACACCGGGTGCCAGTACGCCCGGCCGTTCGTCAGGGCCAGTGCCTCCTCGGGGAGTTGCATCAGGCCGCCGTGCATGCGCTCCTCGGGCAGGCCGGCCGGGGTGATCAGGGAGTAGGTGCCCTCGCCGCCGCCCGGCAGCGCCATGTCACTGAACTGCCAGCCGAAGACCCCGCCGTAGAACTCCTTCGCGGCCCGGGCGTCGCTCGTGTACAGCTCCGTCCAGGACAGCGAGCCCGGCTCGTCCACCAGGTCGACGCCCTTGCTCGTGCCGGGTTCCCAGACGGCGAACTGGCCGCCCAGCGGGTCGGTGTACTGGGCCATCTTGCCCCACTCGTCGAGGTCCCTCGGCGGCACCCGCACCGTGCCGCCCGCGCTCTCGACGGCCCGGGTCGTGGCGGTCGCGTCCGGGACGCTGTAGTAGATCATCCAGGCTGGGCGGGCGCCCTCCTCGGTGAGCTTGCCGAGTCCGGCGACGATCTTGCCGTCCTTCCGGAACATGCCGCCTTCCATGTCCTCCCCCTCGCCCATGGACTCGTACTCCCAGCCGAGCACGGTGCCGTAGAAGGCGGCGGCGGCCCGGACGTCCGGAGCGCCGAGGTCGAGCCAGCAGGGGGAGCCGGGGGCGAAGTCAGTGCTGATCATGGCCAGTGCCCTTTCGCGGATCGTCTAGGCCCCCAGCGTGGCACCGGGCACTGACACTCGCCTGTCGGTCGCCCGGCCGGAGCGGCGCAGGGCCGCGGGTGTGGTGCCGTACCAGCGGTGGACCGCGCGGCGCAGGGCGCGGGCGTCGGCGTAGCCGCTGCGCGCGGCGATCGCGTCGATGCCGAGGTCGGTGTCGTGGAGCAGCCGCGTGATCCGGGCCCGGCGCAGGCTCTCGACCTCGTTGTTCCAGGTGGTGCCGTGTTCGTCGAGGCGGCGCTGGAGCGTCCGCGTGCTGACGGCCATCCGCCGCGCCACGGCGGCCAGGGTCGCCGCGGCCTCCTCGTGGGCGGAGGCCAGGGCGGTGCGGAACAGGTCCAGCCAGTCGTGCAGCGGTATCGCGGTGGCCAGGGTCTGCTCGGCGTGCCTGCGCAGCACGGCCGACAGGCCCGGCTGGGCGTGCGGCGTCGGGGTGTTCAGCTCGGAGGCCAGGAAGGTGATCGAGGTGTCCGGGGCTTCGAAGTCGATGGTGCGCGTGCCGTACAGCTCGGCCAGGGCCTCGTGCCGGCGGGGTGCCTTGGCGGCCAGGGTGACGCGTACGGGCACGAGGCGGCGCTGCGCGGCCTCGCTCAGCCGCCGCTGGTAGAGGCCGAGCGCGTAGCCGCGGATGGCGCAGGCCGCCTCGTAGGTCAGATCGGCCTGGTTGACGTGGCTGATGGTGACGTGCGCGCCGTCCTCGGTGATCCGGAGGGCGTCCGTGGAGGAGTCGGCGACGATGGCGATGTAGGTCGCCGCGTCGCGGAGCCCCTCGAGGGGGGTGGGCGCCGAGGTGATCAGGTAGTCCCAGACCCCGAAGGTGCCCGGGTCCGACTGCTGTGCGAGCGCGACCGAGAGCTCGGTCCAGGGCGTGTGCACGGTCGTCAGTTCCGCGATGCGGATGCCCGTGGCCGCCGGGGTCCGGCACAGGTCGTCGTTGAGGTGCTCGGGCGCCAGGCCCAGCAGGTGCGCGTATCCCTTGGGCGGTACGTCAAACAGGCGTGCGGAACTGACGCTCAGACGGGTGAGGGCGGAGGAGGTTGTTCCCTGATGTTCATGCGAGACCACGGGGGTTGAGCATAGACGAGCACGAATTGCCAGGTCATCGCCGGATCCTGGCGCGCGGTGTCCCCATCACGGCGCGGCGGGTCCCCCCGTGGCGCGTACGGTCCCCTGGCTGGCGCGTGCGGTCCTGGGGCGCGTGACCCCTCGGCCGTAGCGTGGTGATCGTCGTACGGACACCGACACGGTGGAGCGGAGCCCCCCCACGGGGGTGGGGGGCCCGCGTCACCGTGCCGACGGCGCGGCGGGGCCGTCCAGGCCGTCGAGGTCGTCGAGCAGCTGGTGCAAGGGTCTGCGCAGGGTGACGGCGAGGGGCCGGTCGTCGGTGCGGGCGTAGTCGGCCAGGTAGGCGCGGGCGGCGGCCGCGGCGGGCCGGGGATCCTCACCGGACAGGGTGTGTTCGACGGCCCGCACGGTGAGTGCGGCCAGTTCGGGCAGGCGGACTCGGGCCCGGGCGAGGTCCGGGGCGAGGTCTTCGCGGCCGCTGAGTTCGGCGACTTCCCTGGCCAGGGCGGTCAGGTGCGGTGTGAGCCGGTCGGCGGTGGCGACGAGCCGGGCCCGGAGCCGCACGGTGTCGCGATGGCGGCGCCGCAGCGGATTGAACCTCATGGCGCGTTCGGCTTCCCGGGCGCGTGCCGCATGGGCGTGCACCGCTTCGACGTCGGCGTCGACCTGGGCGAGGTTGTCGCGGGCCGCGGCCGGTCCGCTGCCCAGCGCCGCCGCGGTGGCGGTGAGGGCCCGCACCAGGCGCCGCCGGGAGTCGTCGGCGAGGGAGGCCAGGATGCGGTGCGGGTCGGGCGGCCACAGCAGCGGTGCGAGCAGGATCGTCACCACCGCGCCGGCGGCGGTCTCCCATACGCGCTCGAACGCGTAGGCGTCGGGCGAGGTGCTGGCGAAGACCAGCAGCGAGGAGACCGCGACCTGGGTGTTGAGCCCGCCCCCGGCCCGCAGGAACATTCCGACACCCAGGCCCAGTGCCACCACCAGTGCGAGCGTGGCGGTCGAGGGGCTCAGCACGTTCAGGACGGCGATCCCGATCAGTACCCCCGCCACCACGCCCAGCGCCCGCTGCACCGCCGTGCCCAGGGCCGTCATCGGATCGCCGCGCAGCGCCACCAGCGGAACGATCGCGGCGAACACCGGCGGCTGACGCGCTCCCAGCCACAGCGCGACCTGCCAGGCCGCCGCGACGGTGACCACGATCCGGGCCGCCGCGGGCCCCTCGGTGCGCAGGAGGTCCAGGGCCCGGCGGGCCCGTGTCCCGTGCGCCTCGGCGAGGTCGGTCATCCGCGCCCTTCGGTGAGGCGTCCGTGCTCGCCCGTCGAAGGCTGCGCGATCCGCGCGCTCGTACGCCGTGGCTTCCTCGGCCACAGCGTGCAGCGCTCCCGCCGCCCAACATCGCCATTACCCCGAACGCGGCATGTCACCCCCACTACGCTGGCGCGATGAGCCTCCACCAGCACGCCCCGGGAGGCCGCGGAAGCACCGCGGGCGGCGGGGGTGGGCCTGAGCACCGGAGCCGTGGCGAGGCGGCTCGGGGTGTCCGCGACGACCCTGCGCTCCTGGGAGCGCAGGTACGGGATCGGTCCGGCGGACCGGGAGCACGGCCGGCACCGCCGGTGGCTGCCGCCGGACGTCTCCCGGCTCGAACTGATGTGTGCGATGACCTCGCAGGGCGTTCCTCCCGCGGAAGCGGCCCGGGCGGCGATGAACCGTCCGCCCGAGTCCCTGGGGCAGCGGACGGACGGGACGCAAGGGGCGATGGGGGCCGAGGGGGCCGAGGGGGCCGAGGGGGCGGCGGGCGCGGCGAAGCTCTCGCTCGGCACCGGCCTCCACATGCCCGGGGGACGCGGCGCGCTGCCGCTGGGAGCCGTACGCCAGGAGTGCCGCGGACTGGCCCGTGCGGCGGTACGGCTGGACGCGGTGGCCGTCGGCGACATCCTCGAACGCGCGCTCGACGCCTACGGCTGCGTCGTCACCTGGGAGGAGATCATCGCGCCCACGCTGCACGCCGTCGGGCGCAAGTGGGCCACCGCGGGGGAGCGCTACGTCGAGGTCGAGCACCTGCTGTCATGGCACGTGTCCACGGCACTGCGGCGCGGGCGGCCGGCCCGCGAGACCGCGGGCGTGCCGCCCGTGCTGCTCGCCTGCGTGCCCGGGGAACAGCACAGCCTGGCCCTCGAGGCCTTGGACGCGGCCCTGGCGGAGGCCGGCCTGCCGCGGCGGATGTTCGGCCCCGCGCTGCCGGTGGACGCGCTGCGCGAGGCGGTACGGAGAGTGGGTCCCTCGGCCGTCGTGCTGTGGGCGCAGGTCAAGCCGGCCGGCGTGGACCTCGGCCGGGTCGTCGATGTCGTCGCCGGCGTGGAATGGGGGGTCAGGGGCGC
The DNA here is from genome assembly GCF_042719495.1 of Streptomyces sp. NPDC058525. NCBI lineage: Bacteria > Bacillati > Actinomycetota > Actinomycetes > Kitasatosporales > Streptomycetaceae > Streptomyces > Streptomyces sp. NPDC058525. Next base: position 48,103 of record NZ_JBHXNP010000002.1, on the reverse strand, counting down.
CCGGTCGCAGCCGCGGCTCCTGCTGGGCGGACCGGGCTGGGCGGGCGTCCGCGACGCGGGATGTCGGCTCCTCACCGGGCTCGGCTCGGGCCTGGAAGTGATCCGCGGGATCGTGGGCACCTGGCCAGCGGTGAAGGAAGGCTGACGGATCAGAGGTCCTGCCACCCGCGCACGCCGCCCAGGCTCCGGCGCAGCGACAGCAGCCCCCTGCGCAGGTGGCTCTTGACCGTGCCCAACGGGACGCCGGTCCACTCGGAGATCCGTACGTGCGTCAGCCCGCCGTAGAAGGCCAGGCACAGGACCTCGCGCTGGGCCACGGGCAGGGCGGCCAGGGCATCCAGGAGGAGGACCCGGTCCAGTGCCGCATCGGGGCCCGCGCCGCCCGCCGGATCCGGCCGGTCGTCGGACTCCGGGACACCGGCGCGCACGGACGCCGCGATCCGGGCGCGTACGGTCAGCGCGTCCACGGCCTTGTGCCGCGTGATGCCCGCGAGCCATGCCGCCAGGTCGCCGCGCTGCGGGTCGTAGCGGTGGCGGCCGCGCCAGGCGTCGAAGAACACCTGCTGGGTGATGTCCTCCGCGGTGTGCCGGTCGCCCGTGGTGCGCCAGGCCATGGTGTGGACCATGCCGCCCCAGCGCCGGTAGGCGGCGGCGAAGGACGCCTCGTCGCCCTCCTTGAACCGCCTGGACAGGTCGACGGATGCGCACACCACCCCGTCGGGCGGGCCGGATGTCGTGGTGGGGGCGAGAACCATGGTGTCGGCTCCTGGTGCCGAGGACGGGCGAAGGGGCTGCAGCCCGAGGAGCGTGCCCGCGGCCGGCAGCCGCGCGCAACGTGCACCGTTTGTGCATCGATCTTGACCGGCCGCATCCCCCGTCCGGCCCGCCCGGTCCCGCGGATGGTGCATCCGAGGCGGCCCTCCGCGGGGAAGGCAGTCACAGACCGGTCGGGCCACACCGGGCGACGCCGGTCGGAGTGGAGGCCTCCATGTCCGCACGCAGTGACCAACCCCGCCCCGCGACGGAGCCGGAGGCCGAGCCGGAGCAGCGGCCGGGCCCGCTGCTCTGCCTGGTCACAGGGGCCAGCGGCTACATCGGGGGCCGCCTGGTGCCGGAGCTGCTGGACGCCGGCCACCGGGTCCGCTGCCTGGCCAGATCCCCCGAGGGGCTGCGCGACCACGCCTGGGCCGGCCGGGTCGAGGTCGTCCGGGCTGATGTCACCGACGCCGTGTCCACCGGCGAAGCCCTGCGCGGAGTCGACGTCGCCTACTACCTCGTGCACTCGCTGAACTCCGGCCGCGCCTTCGAGGACGAGGACCGCGCGGCCGCCCGTACCTTCGCCGAGCAGGCCCGCCTGGCGGGCGTACGGCGCATCGTGTACCTGGGCGGGCTGACCCCCGCCGGGGTGCCCGCCGACCGGCTCTCCCCGCACCTGCGTTCCCGCGCCGAAGCCGGCCGGATCTTCCTGGCGGGCGAGGTCCCGGCGACGGTGCTGCGCGCCGCCGTCGTCATCGGGTCGGGCTCCGCGTCGTTCGAGATGCTCCGCTACCTGACCGAACGGCTCCCGGTCATGGTCACGCCGAGCTGGGTGGGCAGCAGGGTCCAGCCGATCGCGGTGCGCGACGTCCTGCGCTACCTCGTCGGCAGCGCGACCATGCCCCCCGACCTGAACCGGACCTTCGACATCGGCGGGCCGGACGTCCTCACCTACGAGGAGATGATGCGGCGCTACGCGGCCGTGGCGGGCCTGCCCCACCGGCTGATCCTGCGGGTGCCCATGCTCACCCCCCGGCTGTCCAGCCACTGGATCGGCCTGGTCACCCCCGTCCCGCGCGGGCTGGCCCGGCCGCTCGCCGAATCGCTGCGCCACGAGGTCGTCTGCGACGAGCACGACGTCGCCCGGTACGTACCCGACCCGCCGGGCACACCCGTCCCGTTCGACCGGGCGCTCGCCCTGGCCCTCCAGCGGGTGCGCGAGGCCAAGGTGACCACCCGCTGGTCCAACGCCTCCCTGCCCGGCGCCCCCAGCGATCCGCTGCCCACCGACCCGGACTGGGCGGGCGGCAGCCTCTACACCGACCACCGGACCCTGGACACCGACGCCTCCCCGCAGGCGCTCTGGCAGATCATCGAGGGCGTCGGCGGCGACAACGGCTGGTACTCCTTCCCCCTCGCCTGGGCGGTCCGCGGCTGGCTCGACCGGCTCGTCGGCGGAGCCGGCATCAGGCGCGGCCGGCGCGACGCGTCCCGGCTGCGGGTGGGCGACTCGCTGGACTTCTGGCGGGTCGAGGAGATCGAACCGGGCCGGCTGCTGCGGCTGCGCGCGGAGATGCGGCTGCCGGGACTGGCCTGGCTGGAGATGTACGCCGATCCGCGCGCCGGGAGCGCCGGGCCGGCCGGCGCGTCCTACCGCCAGCGCGCCCTCTTCCACCCCCGCGGCCTGCTCGGCCACCTCTACTGGTGGAGCGTGGCCCCCTTCCACGCCGTGGTCTTCGGCGGCATGGCCCGCAACATCACCCGCGCCGCCGAACGCATCTCCCCGTCCTCGCCCCCCGCCGTTCCTTCCTCGATTCCTTCCTCGATTTCGTCCTCCCGCGAGGGATAGCGCATCCGGAAAGGCCCCCACCGGAGAAGACCCTCACAGCCGGTATCCGCCCTACCCGTACGGAGCGCGCTCCCATGACCGTCGCCATCGTCCTCTACACCTCCGACCTGCGCGTACACGACCACCCACCGCTGCGCGCAGCCCTCTCGTCCGCGACGGAGGTGGTGCCGCTGTTCGTCCGCGACAGCCACATCGAGGCCGCCGGCTTCGACGCCCCCAACCGGCAGGCCTTCCTCGCCGACTGCCTCACCGACCTCGACGCCGGGCTCCGCGCCCGCGGCGGCCGGCTGATCCTGCGCTCCGGGGACCCCGTGGCGGCGGTCGGAGCGGTGGCTCAGGAAAGCGATGCCGACGAGGTCCACATGGCCGCCGGCGTGAGCGCGTACGCCCGTGCCCGCGAGGAGCGCCTGCGCGCCGCCCTGGAACGGGAGGGCCGGCGGCTGTACGTGCACGACTCGGTCGTCACGGCCGTCGCCCCCGGCGAGGTGCTCCCGGCGGGCTCCGACCACTTCGCCGTCTTCACCCCGTACTTCCGGCACTGGGCGGGGCTGCCGCTCCGCGCGCCGGCGGCCGCGCCGCGCAAGGTGCCCGTTCCCGAGGGGCTCGCCTCGGGGCCCCTGCCCGCCCGCACCGCCGTCCGGGGCGTGTCCGAGCTGCTGGCCAGGGGCGGTGAGTCCGAGGGGCGGGAACTGCTCAACCGCTGGCTGGGCAGTGGCATCCGGCAGTACGCCGATACCCGTGACGACCTGGCGGGCGATGTGACCTCACGGCTCTCCCCGCACCTGCACTTCGGCACCCTCTCGGCCGTCGAGGTCGTCGGGCGGGCCCGGCAGCGCGGTGGGCTCGGCGCGGCCGCCTTCGTCCGCCAGATCTGCTGGCGGGACTTCCACCACCAGGTGCTCGCCGCGCGCCCCGACGCCGCGGCCGCGGACTACCGGTCCCGCCACGACCACTGGCGCACCGAAGGGGACGCGGGGGAGGAGATCCAGGCGTGGCGCGACGGCCGCACGGGCTACCCCGTCATCGACGCGGCCATGCGCCAGCTGCGCGCCGAGGGCTGGATGCACAACCGGGCCAGGCTGCTGACCGCCAGCTTCCTCAGCAAGACGCTGTACGTGGACTGGCGCATCGGGGCGCGGCACTTCCTCGACCTGCTCGTCGACGGAGACGTCGCCAACAACCAGCTCAACTGGCAGTGGGTCGCCGGCACCGGCTCCGACACCCGCCCCAACCGGGTCCTCAACCCGCTGATCCAGGCCCGCCGCTTCGACCCGGACGGCGCCTACGTGCACCGCTGGGTCCCCGAGCTGGCCGGGCTGCCCGTCCCGTACGCCCACCAGCCGTGGAAGCTCCCGAGCGCGGAGCGCGCCGGGATCGACTACCCGGAGCCCGTCGTGGACCTGACCGACGCGCTCGGCCGGTTCCGCGAGGGCCGGGGCCTCGGCTGAGCCGCGCCCCGTCCGGCCGGACCCGACCCGGCTCGGCCGGACGGGCACCTCCGGATGCAGCTCCGCCGGGCGTTCGCCAGACTGACCGAGATGATCGAATTCCGCCGCGACCGGCGTCACGGCCTGCTGCCGCCGGTCGTCGCCTGGCTGGTCGCGAACCTCGTCAGCTGGCTGGTCGGATCCGTTTCCGTCGCCGGCGACGGATCCGAGGTGGCCTACTGGTCCATGGACAGCCGCCACCGCTGGGACTCCGGTCACTACCTGTCCATCGCCGAGTCCGGCTACGAGATGTTCTGGTGCCGCGACCGCTATCCGGACTTCCGCGATGTCATGTGCGGAAACGTCGCCTGGTTCCCCGGATATCCCATGTCGGTCCGGGCGGCTTCGGCCACCGGACTCTCGTACGACCTCTCGGCTGTCGTCATCACCGAAGCGTCCCTGCTCGGCATGTTCGCGGTGCTGTGGTGGCTGCTGGGCGCCCGGCTCACCTGGGCCACCGGTCTGACCCTCGCCATCGGCACCGTGTTCCCCGGCGGCATCTACTTCCACGCGATGTTCCCGATCGCCACCGGAACGCTGGCGCTGCTCGTCTGCATCGCCGGAGTGAAACGCGGCTCCTGGGCGATGGCCGCCGCCGGCGGGTTCGTGGCGGTCGCCTGCTATCCGGTCGGCGCCGTGGCCGTCGGCATGCTGCTGCTGAGCGTGTTCTTCGCCTGGCGGAGGGACGCGTGGCCGATCCGGTGCGCGAAGGCCGGGCTGTCGGCGGCCGTCGCGGGCGGCGGCGTGCTCTGGGCGAAATGGCTGATGTGGCAGGCGACCGGCCGCTGGGACGCGTACGAGGTCCTCCAGGCGTCCAGCTACCGGCAAGGCGACCTGCACGAACCCTTCGGCGAGATGCGCAAGGCCTACGACTTCCCGTTCCGGCACTGGTACACGCCCGAGGGGCCCCTGCCGTGGCTGGTGGAGCACAGCCTCGCCGCGCACCGGCCCCAGCTCTGGCTCAACACCGCCTTCGTCCTGCTCGTCGTGGCGACGGCCGCGGTGCGGCTGATCCGGAACCGCCGGCTCGACGTCGAGGAATGGGCCGCCCTGGTGCTGACGGTGGCGATCTTCTGCGCCCCGTTCCTCGCCGGCGCGGAGATGTCGTGGTACCGCAACCACGCGCAGATGTTCGTCGGGCTCCTGCTGGTCAGGCGCATGTCCCGGTGGGTGCAGGTGCCGCTGCTGATCCTGTGCTCGGTCCAGTACTTCTTCCTCGGGGCGATGTTCTTCGCGGGGGTGCTGGTGTGACCCGGCCCGCTGCCCGCCCGGCTACTTCCGCTCTTCTCCCGTGTCGCGGGCGACGCAATAGGTGGGCCGGCCCTGGACGGCCGTGTAGATGCGCGCCACGTATTCCCCGAGCATGCCCAGGCAGAAGAGCTGGACGGCGCCGAAGAACAGCACCGTGATGATCAGAGAGGTCCAGCCGGGCAGGGTGCTTCCCATCGCGTAGACGGTGAGGGCCCAGGTGAGGAAGGCGAGGCAGAGGACGAGGCTGAAGGCGCCGATCGCCGTGGCCAGGCGCAGGGGGATCGCCGAGAAGCTGGTGACGCTGTCCAGAGCCAGGAGGATCATCTTGTGCAGCGGGTACTTGGTGGTGCCGGCGACCCGTTCGGCGCGCTGGTAGGTGATCTGGCCGCCGGGGAAGCCGAGCCAGGGGATGAGCAGACGGTAGATCTGCTGCTGGTCGGGGAGGGTCTTGAGGGTTTCCACCACGGCGCGGGACAGCAGGCGGAAGTCGCCGGCCTGAGCGGGGACGTAGGAGCCGGCCAGGCGGCGCATGAGCCAGTAGTAGGCGCCGGCCGTCCGGCGTTTGAACCCGCTGTCGGTCGACCGGTCGGTGCGGACTCCGTAGACGATGTCCAGACCGTCCGCCCGGGCCAGGGCCAGCATCTCGGGGATGAGCTCGGGCGGGTCCTGGAGGTCCGCGTCGATGCTGACCACGTGGGCGCCGACGGAACGGTGCAATCCGGCGGTGAGGGCGGCTTGGTGGCCGCTGTTCCGGCGCAGGGTCACGACGCGGAGCTCGGGCCAGAGGGCACGCAGGTCTTCCAGGAGGCGCGGGGTCCTGTCGGTCGAGCCGTCGTCGACGGCGACGACCTCGTACGGTTCCCCGCCCCCGTCGAGGATCGGCCGCAGCCGCGCCGCCAGCACGGGCAGGGCCTCCTCCTCGTTGTAGATGGGAACCACGACCGACAACGCGATCGATCCCGTGCCTGTGTCGTACACAGCACTGATGATGCGGGAAGCACCTGGACCCGGCACTCCGAGAAGCCGGAGCCCTCGCTCACCAGGGACTGCGGACCTTGACGCCCAGGCCGCGGACCTGGTCCTGGTCGTGCGGATGCAGCTTGAGCAGCAGGTCTTCGCCCACGACGCCGTCGCGCCGCCAGATGGTGCAGAGGGTCTCCAGCCCGGCTTCGGCCACCTCCGGCTCCTCGTCGGTCGCGGCGTTCACCAGGGCTTCCAGGACCGGCCTGGAGCGCAGTTCGCCGACCGCCCGTGCGATGCGGGCCCGCTGCCCGGCGGGGACGGCCGGGTCGGCGAGCGAGCGCAGGACGCCGGCGGTGTCGTGACGGTCCTGGGCGGGCAGCACCCAGCAGGCGTAGACGAGCTGGGTCGCCACCACGATCAGGTACTGCAAGGGCGCGAGCAGCCCCACGGGCAGCAGCGGGGCCAGCGGAAGCACGACCATCCAGCCTCCCCGGATCCGCTCGATGCCACCGTCCGGCGGTTCGAACCGCCGACCGGCCAGCAGGGTGATCACGAACATGGTCGCGAGCGTCAGGAGGGGCACCCCCACCAGTCCCGCGCGCAGGCCCAGGGCGAAGGCCGAGCCGAAGGGCTCGTCGCCGAGCGCAGGCAGCACGGCCGCGGCGGCAGCCCAGCCGACCAGGGCGGTCAGGACGTAGCGCTGCAGCGAGACGCGCAGCCACCTTCCCGTACTCATGACGACTCCCTCACATCAGGCGTTTTCGGGGCATGCGGGTTCGAGGCGCGCCGGGAGCGCTGTGCATACTGCTGGGCATGACGTCCTCGATCGCCACCCGCATTCATCTGATGATCACATTCGTACTGGTGATGTGCGGAGCGGTCGGCGGGGTTTGCTTCGGGCTTCTGCTGGGTGGCAGGACGACGGCCCTGGCCGCGGGTTGCGCGGCCGGTCTGGGCGCCGGCATTGGCTCGTTCCTCTCGCGCCGCCAGGTGGCGGCCTTCTTCCGGCCCGAGCGCGGCCTCGCACGGGCCGACGGGTACGCGGAGGGCATCGCCGACGCGGTCCTCGTGAGCATCGCGACCTATCAGGCGGCCGTCTTCCCCCTCACCCACGACGGCGTGAGCGAGGAGGAACGGGACGCCCGCCGCACGGTCGCGTACCGGGTCTCCGCCTACGACGGCCTGCCCCTCGCGGTACGGGTGTCGGCGGCGGCCGCGCTGGAGGCCCTCGACCAGGGCCTGGACTCCGAACGCGCCCAGGCCGCGATGAAGGACCTGTCCCTCACGGTCTACGACCACCGCGCCGGCCGCTGACCCCGGCACGGGACGAGCCGCCGCGGCGGCAGGACCGCGATCGCCGGCGTCGCTCACAGGCTCGCGAGGAGGCCGTCGAGGGGAGCCGGCACCTGATCGTGGTCGAGGGCCTCGACCAGCAGACGGCCGTAGCGGATCTTGCGGCCCTTCTTCGTGCCGAGGAAGCGCCGCAACTGCTGCCGCGCAGGCCGGCCGTGGTGTGCGGGCTGGCGCATGAAGGTCTGCCAGGCACGCAGGTCCCCCTCGGCCTGGACGATCTCCTCGACCTTCGGCGCGCCCAGCGCACGGATGAGCTCCTCCTCCAGGTCCGCCACGCACACGAAGACGTCCCCGCGCTCCGCTCCCGCGCGCGCCAGGCCGCGGTCGAAGAAGGGCCGTTCGCGTTCGTCGCACAGTCCTGTCAGGCGCAGGCCGAGTCCGGTCGGCCCGAGGAGGCCGGCGTACCGGCCGACGCTCATCGCCCCGCCCATCGACACCACGCACACGCCCTCGGCGGCCAGGTCCCGGCCGCGCCGCGCGGCCAGGGCCTCGACGGCGGCGAGGTCGCTCGCCCCTTCCAGCAGGACGGCCGTCCGCACGCCCAGCCGGACGGCCAGATCGCTCGCCGGACCGTCGAGCCCGTCACGTCCGTCCGGCCCGGCATGTCCGCCCGCTGCTCGGCGGCTGACCGCGTACCGGAACTCCTGCATGTCCGTCATGGAGCGAGTCTGCCTGTCGAACGGCGGGGCGGCACGGAATTATCCGATCACCCGCCCCGACCCGACACAGCCGGGCCCCGGGGAGAGCGTCCCCGGGGCCCGGCTGTGTCACTTCGCTGACCGTCAGGCTCAACGACCGGTCGGGCATGACGTCACGCTTCGACCGTCGCCCGGTTTCAGGGTCCCGGGCCGGCCGCCCTCAGGAGGCGCCCGGTACGGGTGTGAACGCCGGTCCCGTGGGGGTCGCCGGGGCAGTGGAGGCGCCGCCGTCCAGGCACATCAGCGACACGATGACCGGCGCCTGAATGCCCTGCGCGGGCTCGCCGTTGAAGCCGACGAGGACCGTCCAGTTGCTCTTCTTGAGGGTGATCGTCTCGCTGCCCGTGTCGGGACCGGCCTGCCAGCCGTGCTCGGAACGGGCCCGGGCGACGGCCGCCTTCACGGCGGCTTCCACCGTGTGCGGCTCGTGCCGTCCCGAGAGCCGTTCCGTGCAGCGCCCCAGGACGCCCGAGGGTTCGCGCTTCACCGTGACGCCCTCGGCCGCCAGCACCGACGTCATCTCCGACACCACCGTGTCCGCGGTCAGCGGCGGACCCGTGAAACGCGGGGGCAGCGGGCCGAGGTCCCGCAGCGGAGGGGCGCAGGCCGTGGCCGCGGCCGTCACCAGTGCCGCCATGACCAGGGGCGCGAGGGCTGCGCGCCGCTGTCGTTGTCGCACGAGGGGGGTCCGTCCTGTCGGTTCGCTGCTCGGAGGCCCAGTCTCCCATCCCGCTGATCTTGACCGCCCCCCGGCCCCGGCCGTGGTTTTCAGGACTTCTTCAGATTTGTCCCGGACCCGGACCCGGCTGTTCCATTCCGGACCGGGTCCCGGCCTCCGGTACGGGGTTCCGGAGCGCGGGCCGGGACCAGGGTGCGTCGGGGTCCGCGGACTCCGGCCGCAGCCCGAGCTCGCGGAGCTGGTTGACCGCCATCATGGCGGTGAACACGGTGTTGGGGTTGGCGCCGCCGACCCCCAGATCGGCGACGGCCCGCGCGTAGCGGGTGGTGAACGCGCCCGCCCGGACCTCCGCGCCCTCCCCGGTCAGCCCGAGCGCGGCCGCTTGCAGCGCGGTGGCCTGCTCCAGCAGCCCGTCCACGTACGGCACCACCTCGGCGCCGCGGCGCACGGCGAACGTGTGGCCGTCGGTCAGGAGGCCGGCCTCCCCCTCCTCGAAGAGGCGCGCGGCGGCGCCGAGCACGGTCTGGATCTTGAGCTGGTCGGCGTCGGCCATCGCCCCGCGGGCAGCGGCGCCGACCCGGCGATGCGGTCGAAGGCGCGCACCCAGTACGACAGGGGGTCCCGCATCTGGTCGAGGTCGAGGGCGGGGACGTAGTGCTCGGCCGGCACGCCCAGTTCGTCGGCCAGGTCGTTGTTGCCCACGTGGTCGAGGTGCCCGTGGGTGGTCAGCACCAGGACCCGGGACCACGGCCCGACCCGGTCGGCCGCCTTCCGCAGGGCGGTGCGGAAGGCCGTCGTGACTCCGGTGTCCACGAGCACCAGGGTGTCGCCGGCCCGGTGGACCAGGGCGTTGGCGACATCGGGCTGATCGTGCTCGACGTCCAGTCCCTGTCCGAGGACCAGGACGGTGCGGTCGTCGATCTCGATCAGGTCACCGAGCGCGGTCATGCGTTCCTCCCGCGGTCTGGTCCGGGTCCGGTTCGCCGAGCGTACGCCGCATCCCGCAGCGGAGCCTGCGCGGCGACGCGTGCGGGTCACGGGCCCCACGGGACTCCAGGTCTCACAGGACTCACAGGTCTCACAGGACCGCGATGCCCAGGGGGCGCTTTCCCGCGGGGAGCCGGTGCGCCGTGCCGGTGTCCAGGTCGACGACGGTGATGCCGTCCCAGTGGCCGTCGCGGGTGAAGCCCCCGGTCACGTACGCCGTGCGGCCGTCCTTCGAGACGGTGACGTCCTCGTGCGGACCGTCGAGCGGGATCACCTTCTCGGTGCCGTCCGGCGCGCGGACGGTGAGCGAGGGCCCCTCGTCGGTGGACGGGTCGATGGGACCGGTGCCGACGACGAGCAGGGTGCCGTCGGCGGTGACGGCCGCGCCGTGCTGGTGGGTGTTCGCGGTCATCCGCTCGACCGTCGACCTGCCGGTGGAGGGGTCGACCACGACCAGCCTCTCGCCCTCGAACGGCAGCAGCAGCCGGCCGTCGGAGGGGCGTACGGCCGTGTAGTGCGGCTTGAGCCACGAGCCGAGCCCGCCCTCGGTGCCGTAGGGGGCGACCTCGATGCGGCGCGTGTCCAGGGTGTCCGCGGCGACGACCGTGACGTCGAAGGAGTCGTGGTCCGTCGCGTACACCTGGCGGCCGTCCCGGGAGACGTCCACGTCGAAGGGGCGGCGGCCGGTGCCGGCGCTCCCGGTGACCTTCAGGGTGTCCGTGTCGATGACCTCCAGCGTGCCGTTGCCGCCGGGGACGTTGACGCCGACGTAGACGCGGCGGCCGTCCGGCGCGAGGGCGATGCCCATGCCGCCGCCGCGGTACTCGCCGTACGTCGAGCGGCCGAGGCCCGCCGTCCGGTAGGGCACGACGGCCAGGCGCTCGCGGGCGGCGGTGTCGACGACGGCGACGCCCTCGGCCGTGGCGACCCAAGCGCGGCCGTCCGCGCCGACGGCCAGGCCGTAGGGCGCGGTGCCGACCTTCACCGAGTCGAAGGGGCCCTTCTCCGGGTCGACGAAGGTGACGGTGTCCGATCCGAAGTCGGCGACCAGGAGCGTCCCGTCCGGCGTCCTGCCCTGCGCGCGGGCGCCGGCTTCGGGGCCGGGGGTCATGCCCGCCTCCGGCCGGGCCGATGCAGCGGCGGCGGATCCCGTGGGACCCGCCTGTGTGCAGCCCGTGAGCAGCGCGGCGACCCCGGCCGTGACCGCCGCCGCGGTCAGTACGGTCCGGCGGCGCCTGCGGGGGCGCCCCGTACGGCCGGTGTCCGAACGGCTGATCACCGTACGGCCCTCAGCAGGCCGGCGATCCGGGTGAAGCCGCGGCGCTCGGCGTGTTCGAGTGCGGTAACGCCGTCGCCGTCCGGCAGGTGCGGTGTGGCGCCGGCGGTGACGAGCAGCTCCACGATCTCCTGGTGCGCGCGGCCGCCGTCGCCGAGGATCACCGCTTCGAGCAGCGCGGTCCAGCCGAGCCGGTTGACGTGGTCGACGTCGATGTCGGTCTCCCGCAGCAGGGCGCGCACGTAGTCGACGTGGCCGCGTTCGGCGGCGGGGATCAGGGAGATGCCGCCGAACCGGTTGCGCAGCGTGAGGTCCGGTCCGGCCGGGAGCAGGGTGCGCATCATGCGGACGCTGCCGGTGACGCCGGTGACCAGCCACGGGCTGTCCTCCCGGTCGTCCTGCGCGTCGGGGTCGGCGCCGGCCGCGACGAGGGCCCCGGCGGCCGCCACGTGGTCGCCGAGGGCGGCGATCAGGAGCGGGGTGCGACGGTGCTCGTCGCGGGTCTCGATGTCGGCGCCGGCGTCGACGGCCGCGCGCACGGCGTCGGCGTCGTCGTCCCGGACGGCGGCCAGCAGGGCCCGGTCGGCAGGGGGCATGGCGGTGCTCCTCGGGTGGGTCAGGCCGCGCAGCGAGGCCAGGAGCGTCCTGGTCCTCGTACGCACGGCGATGGCGATGCCCGCCCGGGCGCTCGCGCGGATCCGGGCGGGGGAGAGGGGCCGGCGGCGCACGGTACGGGGGGACGCGTGCGCCGCCGGGGTCTGGGCGGGCGTCGTGCTCGACGTGGTCACCTGGACCTCCGCGACATCGTGGGTGGGGTGAGCCGGGTCATGGGAACCGTCCGCGGAGCGCGTCGCCGCGAGCGCGGCTACTTGTCCAGTGCCGCGACACCGGCCCGGGCGAACTTCTCGTCCAGGTCGCCGGAGGGCGCGCCCGCGACGCCGATGCCCGCGACCGGGGCGCCCTTGGCGGTGACCGGGGCGCCGCCGCCGAGGAACAGGGTGCCGGGGATGTCCTTGAGGTTGGGGGCCTGCTCAAGGCGCTTGGCCAGTTCGGAGGTGGGCGCGTTCCAGGACACGGCCGTGTAGGCCTTCTTCTCGGCCGACTCGTAGGACTGCGGTCCGGCGCCGTCGCCGCGCAGGGTGACGAGGGTGTTGCCGTTGCGGTCGACGACGGCGACGGAGACGCGCTGGTTCTCCTTCTCGGCGGCGTCGAGCGCGGCCTGCGCGGCCTTGGTGGCGGCATCGACGGTCAGGTGGGTCGACTGGGTCAGGTTCCGGTTCTTGGCATCCGCCTGCGCGGCGGCTGCGGCGGCTGCGGCGGCCGGGGCCGCCGGGGCCGGGGTGGCAGCGGCGGAGTAGGCGCCGAAGCCGCCGAGGGCGAGGGCGGCGACCAGGGCGCCGCCGGTGAGGGCACGGGTACGCCCGGAGAACTTCTCGACGTGCTTCATTGAGGCCAACTCCTGTATCTGGATGCTCAGTTGGGGCCCGGCCGGTCCGGCCTTCCCCGCTCTGACATCCATGGTGGGCCCGCCGAGGGCGCCGGCCCGTCGGCGTACCGGCTGCATGGCGCGCGCGGACGGCTGATGGCCGGGTCAACCGATCGGATGACCCCGGCCGCCCCGCAGCCCCGCCGCCCGCCCGCCCGCCGTCGAACCGGCGTGCGGGACGGCAGGCCGGCTTCCGTCGTAGGGTGAGCCCCGCACGTGGCGGACAGGAGGGCGAGGTGGCCGAGGTGGCCGAGGTGGCAGGGACGACGCTGAGCGGGACGACGGTCGACGAGGTGATGGCCGAGCTGGCCGGACTCGAGGACCCGAAGGCCCGCGCGGTGAACGAGAAGCACGGCGACGACCACGGTGTGAACCTGGGCAAGCTGCGCGCGATCGCGAAGCGGCTCAAGACGCAGCAGGACCTCGCCTGCGCGCTCTGGGAGACGGGCGACACCGCGGCGAGGCTGCTGGCGCTCCTGATCTGCCGCCCGAAGGCGTTCGGGCGGGACGAGCTGGACGCCATGCTGCGCCCGGCGCGCACGCCCAAGGTGCACGACTGGCTCGTGAACTACGTGGTGAAGAAGAGCCCGCACGCCGAAGAGCTGCGCACGGCCTGGTTCGCCGATCCGGATCCGGTGGTCGCGAGTGCCGGCTGGGCGCTGACCACCGAACGCGTGGCGAAGAAGCCCGAGGGCCTCGACCTCGTGGGACTGCTCGACGTCATCGAGGCGCGGATGAAGGATGCCCCGGACCGCCTGCAGTGGGCGATGAACCACTGCCTGGCCCAGATCGGGATCGAGCACCCGGAGCACCGCGCCCGCGCCCTGGAGATCGGCGAGCGCCTGGAGGTGCTCAAGGACTACCCGACGTCCCCGGGCTGCACCTCTCCGTTCGCACCCGCCTGGATCACCGAGATGGTCCGCCGCCAGGCCTGACGGCCTACCCGGGAAGGTCGGAAAGGGAGGGCCAGCCCGGGCCGTACAGCAGCGCCGCCAGACCGTGCCGCTGCTCCGCGCCGTTGAAGTCGTCCCAGCTGATCGCACCGTCCCGGTCCGCGTCGACCAGCGCGAACGCTGCCTCCGCCGCCTCCTCCGGTACGAGTTTGAACCCGCGCCACGCCACGAACTCGCGGCGGTCCATGAGCCCGTCCCCGTCCCGGTCGGCCACGTTGAACTGCGCGTGCAGCGCGGCCATCACCTCCGGCGAACCCGAGGGCCTGCCGGAAGCCGAGGCCGGCGGCAGGGAGCCGACCCACTCCCGGTACTCCTCGCGCGTGATCCGCCCGTCGTGATCACGGTCGACGAGCTCGGCCTGCCGCTGCCACACCGCGAGGTTCGCCTCGATCAGCGCGCGTCCCTTCGGTGAGCTCGGCCCCATCCCGTACGACTGGAGCATCTTGTCCGCGCTCGCCCGGTAGTCGTCGGCGGCGAGCACTCCGTCGCCGTCCGTGTCGAGCCGGTCGAAGATCTTGTCGGCCGCTGCCAACCGCTCGGTACCCATGCCGCGAGCCTAGGCCGCGGCCCTGCGCGAACCGGCGGATTCCCGCGCCCGGGGGCGTGTCAGCGCAGTACGGCCGCCAGCAGATCGGTGCCCAGCGCCGTCAGGTCGGGCAGGTTGAGGGTGTAGCGGACGTAGCGGCCCTGCCGCCGGCCCGTGAGCAGGCCCGCGCGGCGCAGGACGGCGAGGTGGCGGGACACCTCCGGGGGCGAGAGCTCCCAGGCGTGGGCCAGTTCGACCGTGGTGTGCGGACCGCGGGCCAGGGTGCGCAGCAGCCGCAGCCGTACCGGGTGTGCCAGTGCTTCGAGCCGCAGGCTGACCGTCTCCAGCGACACCGGTTCCGACGGGCCCGGTTCCGCCACCGGGTACTGCACCACCGGCTGCCATCCGGGCGCGTGGACCGCCACCAGGTGCGGGCGGCCGAAGACGCTGGGGATGAAGGTGACCCCGCTGCCGCGGGCGGCGGTCGCCTTGTCCTGCAGCTTGTCCACGATGATGCAGTCACCGTCCGGTGCCAGGGAGACCGCGCCGGAGACCGACGCCAGGGCGGCCCCGATGCCCTGGCGCCTCAGCAGGTCGTTCTTCAGGCGCAGGTCGGCGGCGAGCTGGGCGGTGACCCCCGTCCAGGCGGCGTCGAAGAAGGCCTCGGCGCACTGTTCGAGGGTGTGGCGCACCCGCTGCCGTACGGCGGCCGGGTCCGCGAGCAGCCGTTCCGCGAAGGCCTCCTGGCGCGCGCCGCGGGCCTGGGCCAGGTCCAGGGCCCGCTCGCGCGCGCCGGGGTGCGTGAGCGGCGAAGGCGCGGCGAAGGGGACCCGGCTGCTTCCGCAGGTGGTGACGAGCGCGGCGGTCACGTACGTCTCGTCGTCGATCCGGTCCACGTCGTCCAACTCCTCGGCCAGCGTCGGCCGGGGTCGGGCGGGGAGCAGGAAGTCGGCCTGTGAGGAACGCCAGAGGAACTCCGCCTCCCGCAACCGCTCGGCCGGCTCCGGCGGGAGCCCGGCCCAGACCTCCCCGGCCCAGCCGGCGAGCTGCGGATGGTGGCCGGGTTCGGCCAGTACGTGCAGCATCGCGGTCAGCTCGGCCAGCGGGGAGGCGGCGAACCGCAGTTGCCCGGACCGCAGACCGCTGATGTCGATCCTCAAGGTCACCCCCTCATCATCACCGACCGGCCGGGCGGCGGCGGAACCGATTGACGGACACCGTCAACCGACGCGGCCGGTCCGGCGGCCGCACGCAGGGTGGGCGCCATGGCAACCACCACCACCCTCAAGGTCCGTCCCCGCGCCCTCGTCCGCGCCTCCGGAGGCCCCCGCTACGCCGTCGCGCTCGCCGTGGACGCGCTCGGCACCGGCCTGCTCAGGCCCTTCCTGCTGATCTACGGCGTGCTGGTGCTGAAGCTGTCCGCGCCGGCCACCGGCATCGCCATGACCGTCGGCGTCGTCGTGGGCCTGGTGTGCATGCCTGCGGTGGGCCGGTGGCTGGACCGCGGGGCACGCAGCGCGGTCGTGGCCGCGTCGATGCTGGTGCGGGTCCTGGGCGTGGCGCTGCTGCTGGCCACACCGGCGGGGTACGTCTGGCCGTTCGCGACGGCGGCCCTCTTCCTCGGGATCGGCAACCAGGCGTGGCCGGCCGCCCATGCGGCGCTCGTGGCCACGGTCGCCCACGGCCGGGAACGCGACGCCGCCCTCGCGGCCGGCCGCGCCCTGCGCAACGCCGGGCTGGGCGTGGGCGCGCTCCTCGCCACCGTCTGCCTGGCCGGCGGCGCCGCGGCCTTGCAGGTGCTGGCGGCCGTCACCGGGCTCGCCTATCTCACCGCGGCGGCCTTGGCGTGGTCGGTCCGGCTGCGCGCGCGGCCGGCCGCCGCCCAGGCCGGCGAAGGCGAAGGCGAAGGCGAAGGCGAGGGCGAAGGCCAGGGAGAGTGCGAGGGCGACGCCGGGCCCGCACCGCGGATTTGTGCGCTGCTCGCCGCCAACGTGGTCTACGTCTTCTGCCTCAACATCCCCGAAATCGCGCTCCCGCTGGTCCTGCTGACACAGCTGCACGCATCCCCGGTGTGGTCGGCGGCCATCTTCGTGGCCAACACGGTGCTGGTGGTCGCCCTACAGGTTCCGGTCACCGTCCTGCTGTCCCGCTTCCCCCGGCGGACCGTGCTGGCGCTGGCCGGCATCGTGCTCGCCGCGTCCTACCTCGGCTTCCTCGCGGCCACCTCGGCGGGACACGGCTGGGGCGCCCCGGCCGTCGCCGCGGTGTCCGTGCTCTGCACCCTCGGCGAGATCGTCTACGCCGGCAGCGCCACCGCGCTCGTCACCGCCCTGGCCCCGCCCCGGCTCCTGGGACGCACCCTCGCCCGCTTCGAACTCTCCTCGGGCTTCGGCCTCGCCGTCTCCCCGGCGGTCATCACCGCGCTCGCCCCGCACGGCCCGACCGCCCTGTGGGGCAGCCTGGCCGCCGCGACGCTCCTGTCCGCGGGCGCCGTCGCCACCGAGAAGGACCGGCAGACGCCCGTACGGTCCCGGACCGGCGTGAGCGTGCAGCC
This sequence comes from Streptomyces sp. NPDC058525, assembly GCF_042719495.1. Classification (NCBI taxonomy): domain Bacteria; kingdom Bacillati; phylum Actinomycetota; class Actinomycetes; order Kitasatosporales; family Streptomycetaceae; genus Streptomyces; species Streptomyces sp. NPDC058525. The sequence goes on along the minus strand of NZ_JBHXNP010000002.1, from coordinate 31,285 downwards.
GGGTCCGTCGGCCCGGGCGGCAGGACCTTCGGCCCGTCCGTAGAGCCGAAGGTCACCCAATATGTTGTGCTGGCGTGTCGCCAGGACCCCCAGATGTAGTGTTGCCGCTGTCGGTTCGGCAGGCATTTCCGAAGCCCGCCGAGACAACAGGGAACCCGGTGCGAATCCGGGGCTGCCCCGCAACGGTGAGCGACCGCACGACGGTTGGAGCCCGATACCTGCCGGCACCTCGCGCGCATGTCCGCGTGATGGGGTCTCTACCGCCTCGTGGGAGGGCTGACGTGACACAGATCAACGCCGTGGACTCGGTGACCGAATACCTGGACCGCAGCGACTGGCGGGTCAACGCCAACGCGAACCAGGGCTACTCGCTGGGCGGGCTCATCCTGAACACCGCCGGGAAGGTCGTCGCCAACTACTGGCTCGACCAGGTGTACACCCCCGCCATCGGGCGTGCCCACCGCGACGGCGACTTCCACATCCACGACCTGGACATGCTCGCCGGCTACTGCGCGGGCTGGTCCCTGCGCACCCTGCTCGCCGAGGGTTTCAACGGCGTCCCCGGCCAGATCGACTCGGCCCCGCCCCGGCACTTCTCCTCGGCGGCCGGGCAGATCGTCAACTTCCTCGGCACCCTGCAGAACGAATGGGCCGGCGCCCAGGCGTTCAGCTCCTTCGACACCTACATGGCCCCCTTCGTGCGCAAGGACGCCATGACGTACGAGCGTGTGTACCAGTGCATGCAGGAGATGGTGCACAACCTCAACGTGCCCTCGCGCTGGGGCACCCAGACCCCCTTCACCAACCTCACCTTCGACTGGACCTGCCCCGCCGACCTGCGCGAGCAGGTACCGGTCATCGGCGGCGAGGAGATGGGCTTCACCTACGGCGAGCTGCAGGCCGAGATGGACCTGATCAACCGTGCCTACATCGAGGTCATGACCGCCGGGGACGCGACCGGGCGGGTCTTCACCTTCCCGATCCCCACGTACAACATCACCAAGGACTTCCCCTGGGAGAGCGAGAACGCCGGACGGCTCTTCGCGATGACCGCGAAGTACGGGCTGCCGTACTTCCAGAACTTCATCAACTCCGACCTCGAACCCGGCCAGATCCGCTCGATGTGCTGCCGTCTGCAACTCGACCTCACCCAGCTGCTCAAGCGCGGCAACGGCCTGTTCGGCAGCGCGGAGCAGACCGGCTCCCTCGGTGTGGTCACCGTCAACTGCGCCCGCCTGGGCCACTTGTACGCGGGTGACGAGCAGGGCCTGCTCGACGCCCTGGACCGGTTGCTGGAGCTCGCCCGGGACAGCCTGGAGACCAAGCGGATCACCGTGCAGGACCTGATCGACGGCGGCCTGTTCCCGTACACCAAGCGCTACCTCGGCACCCTGCGCAACCACTTCTCCACCATCGGCGTGAACGGCGTCAACGAGATGGTCCGCAACTTCACGCACGACGCGCACGACATCACCGCGCCCGAGGGGCACGCGCTCGCCCTGCGCCTCCTGGACCACGTCCGGGCCCGGATGGTCGAGTTCCAGGAGCAGACCGGCCACCTCTACAACCTGGAGGCCACCCCCGCCGAGGGCACCACCTACCGCTTCGCGAAGGAGGACCGCCGCCGCTTCCCCGGCATCCTGCAGGCCGGCACCCCCGAGAACCCGTACTACACCAACTCCTCCCAGCTGCCCGTCGGCTTCACCGACGACCCCTTCGAGGCACTGGAGCGACAGGACGAACTGCAGACCAGGTACACCGGTGGGACCGTACTCCACCTCTACATGTCGGAACGCGTCTCGACCGCCGAAGCCTGCCGCAGCCTGGTGCGCCGTTCCCTGGAGAGGTTCTCGCTGCCCTACCTCACCGTGACTCCCACCTTCTCCATCTGCCCCGAGCACGGCTACCTGGCCGGCGAGCACGCCACCTGCCCGACCTGCGACGGGGACTGCGAGGTGTGGACCCGCGTCATGGGCTACCACCGTCCGGTGGCCTCGTTCAACATCGGCAAGAAGGGCGAGCACGCCGAGCGCACCCACTTCCAGGAGAAGGCGTCGGCCCCGGCGTGATCCGGATCGGCGGCTGGTCCCGGCTCTCCACCTGCGACTGGCCCGGCAAACTGGTCACGACCGTCTTCTGCCAGGGCTGCCCCTGGAGATGCGGCTACTGCCACAACCCGGAGCTGCTCGACCCGCGCGGGCCGACCGAGGTGCGGTGGGAGACGGTCACGGCCCACCTCGAACGCCGTCGGGGCCTGCTGGACGGAGTCGTCTTCTCCGGCGGCGAACCGCTGCTCCAGCCGAACCTCGTCGAGGCGATGCGCGCGGTGCGGGCCCTGGGCCACGGCGTGGGCCTGCACACCGGCGGCGGCTACCCGCGCCGTTTCGCGCAGGTGCTCGACGAGGGCCTGGTGGACTGGGTCGGCTTCGACATCAAGGCCGCCCCCGAGTCCTACGCCCGCGTCACGGGGGTGCGGGGCAGCGCGAAACCCGCCCTGCGCAGCCTCCGCCTCCTCCTCGACGCAGGGGTCCCGCACCAGCTGCGCACGACGGTCGACCCGGCGCTGCTCGACGACGGGGACGTCGCCGACCTGGAGTCGTGGCTGGCCGGGCACGGGCTCCACGATCACGTACGGCAGGAGGCGCGTGCCGTGTGAGGTTCAGCGGGCGAACCTCGACCGCAGGGCGTCCCGGGTGGCCACGTACCCTTCAAGGTCGCCGGCGAAGGCCGCGGCGTCCTTCGACGCCAGGGCCCGCTGGATCCGGATTCCCTCGTCCGCGGTGTTCAGGGCCTCCTGGACGCGGCCCAGCCGGCCCAGCTGTACTCCGAGGTTGACGAGCGCGCGGGCCAGGCTGTGCTCGTACGTCGAAGGGAGTTCGCCGGCCAGGCGGCGGTAGATGTCCACGGCCAGCCGGGAGGCACCGGCGGCCTCTTCCGCGCGGCCGAGCGTGGCCAGCCGGTTGCCCAGGTTGTTCAGCGCCTTGCCCAGCTCGTCCTGGTGCAGGGTGTTGCCGGTGGCGGCCAGGCCGCTGTGGATGCGTACGGCTTCTTCCGTGGCGGCCAGCGCCTGCTCCGGCCGGTCGACCGCGGCGAGTCGGTTCCCGAGGTTGGACAGGGCGCTGGCGAGGTGGCCCTCGTGCACGGCGGGCTGGGCCTCGGCCAGTTCGCGCCAGAGGCTGACCGCCTGCTCGGTGGCGTCCAGGGCCTCCGCGGGATGGTCCGTGTTCCACAGGTAGACGCCGAAGGCGGTCAGCGCGCGGGCGAGGGAGGGCCGGTAGGCGTCCGGGTTCGCTTCGGCCAGCCGGCGGCGGATGCCCACGGCCAGGGCGGCGGCGCCCGCCGCCGCCTTCCCGCGCCCCGATCCCCACAGGTGGTTGGCCACGGTGACCAGCGAGGTCGCGAACGCGGGTTCGTACGCGTACGGATCCGCGGCGGCCAGTTCGCGGTAGATCTCCGCCGCCGCCAGCCCCGTCTGCACGGCCAGGGCCCGGTCCCCCGACTGGAACAGCATGATCCCGGTGTTGACCAGTGCGCGGGCGAAGTCCGGCCGGTACGCGGCGGGGTCCGCGTCGGAGAGGGTGCCGTACACCTCGGCCGCCCGGAGGTTCGCCTGCAGGGCGTCCTCGATGCGGCCCACCGCCAACAGGCGGCTGCCGAGGTTGCCCAGGGCGCCGGGCAGGTCGGCGCGCGGGACGTCGGGGTGGTCGTCGGCGGGGTACTCGGCATCGTGGCGGCGAGCCAGTTCGATGGCCTCCTCGGTGGCCTCCAGGGCCTCGGTGTGCAGTCCCAGCTCCGACTGGAAGACGCCTCGGTTGGTCAACGCGCCCGAGAGGGAGGGCAGATGGAGCGCGGGATCCTCGTCGGCCAGGCGGCGGCAGCAGGCCACGGCCCGCTCGTTGCTGTCGAGCGCCCGGCGGTGCAGGCCCGCGTGCCACTGACGCATCGCCAGGTGCTCGTACAGCACCATGTGTTCGGTTGGGTCGTCCGTGAGGCCGGCCCGGTGCTCGGTCAGGCGGGCGGTGAGGGCCGCCATGCCCGGGTCGAGGTCGGTGTGCCTGCCCGGCGGGAACCGCGCCTCGACGGCCTCGAGCACGGCGACGGCGTCCGGGAGGCCGGCGAGGACGGTCAGGGCGCTGCTGCCGGCGTCGACCGCCAGCTGGGGGTCTTCGAGGAGCAGCGGGTTGAGGTAGCGCGGGCCGAGATGGGCCCAGTGCTGTGCGGCCGACGCGAGGAAGACGATCGCGCGGGGCGTCCAGGGCGCCGGCGCGCGCTCCCGGTCGCTGCGGGCGAGCAGCGCGGAGGCGGTGGGGATCGCCCAGGGCTGGTCCGGATAGGCGGACCGGTGGCCGGGGACGGTCAGCGCGAGGAAGTCCTCGGCGAGGCGGTCGGGGTAGAGGGGTTCCAGGACCTGGCCGGTGGAGGAGGGCGGGGGATAGCAGGAGGCGTGGTCCCGCAGTACGCCCGCGGGATCGGGCACCCGCAGCCGGTCCAGGACGGCGGCGCCTGCGGTGTGGGGGAGGGTGCCGGTGAGGATCGCGGTGAACACGGCCCGGTTCATCGTCGGGGGCGGGGTGCGGAAGCCGGTCCCGTCCTGTGCGGCACGGGCGCCGTCGCCGTACAGGCGCGCCCAGTGCAGCTGCTCGCGGTCCAGCAGGTACATGGTCAGGCCGGCCCGGTCCGCGGGCGGGTCCGCGCCGGTGGCGTGGGCGTCGACGGCGACCAGCGCGGCCATGTGCACGGCCAGGGTCAGGCCGAACTCGGCCCCGCCCAAGGGTACGGACGCCTGGATCCCGGCGCTGTCGGGCAGCTGGTAGGCGGCGGCGAAGCCGTCGCGGGCCGTGGTGAACATCGTGCCCCGCGCGTCCCCGTCGGGAGGCAGGGCGGAGAGGGGCCGGCTGGAGACTCCGGCCTGGTAGGCGTCCAGGGTGGCGCGCAGCGGGGGCAGCGCGTCGAGGGTGCGGCCCAGCATCAGGATCCGGGTCGTCACACCGGTCTGGTGCAGGAGCGAGTTCTTCAGCAGCCAGGTCAGGTTCGTGGTGAGCCACCGGTCGGCGTAGTCGACGATCATCAGTACGCCGGCGGATCCGTCGAGCCGGAGGTCCTGGCTGCCGGAGGCGACCGGGTCGGCGTCGGGGCCGTGGAAGGCGACGACGACCTTCCAGCCGGCCTCGGCGGACTCGGCGGCGAGCCGGTCCGCCAGCCGGGTCTTCCCCTGGCCGCCCGGCCCGTACAGCCACCGCGTCTCCAGCCGCCGGCCCCTGTCGTCGCGCCACTGCCGGAGGTCTTCGAGTTCGTCCTGGCGGCCGGTGAACGGTACGACGGCGCGGCGGGCGTTGAGCATCCGGCTGGGCAGCTCCCGCAGCCACCGGGGGTCGGTGTCCGGTCCGTCCTGCCAGTTGGCCAGCAGGTACAGCGGGAGCCCGCTGCCGGAGTGCAGGTGGATGTCGGCTCCCATCGCGCCGTACGCGAAGCTGTTGACGGCGACCACGTTCTGTACGAACCGGGGCCGGGAGCCGTCGTCCGGCTCGCTCACGCGTCACCCTCCGGTGCTCCGCCGGTGACGGGGCCCGGGGCGGTGGCCGCCGGCGGGCCGCCGTAGTGGGTGGTGGTGGTCAGGTAGACGTTGCCGTGCGTGACGCCCGCGGCGGTGGCGCCCGGGGCGGAGGCGGTGATGTTCTGTACGACCGAGGGCCGCTCGGCCTGCCGCAGCGCTTCCTGGGCGCGGGCGATGAGGGCGCGCAGGTCGTCGGCGGCGTCGGGGTACTGGACCAGGAACGCCTCCAGTTGCAGCTCCCACAGCGGGAGCAGGGCCCGGCGGGCGCGCTCGCTGTCCTCGGTCCGCCGGACCAGGTCGTCGTGCGAGGCCAACTGGACCTCGACCGTCTCCTGCCCGGCGGTGTCGCCGCGACGGAACAGCCGGACCACGGATTCCCGTGTGCCGTCCCAGGCGGTGGTGGCCATCGCCGCCACGACGGCCGCGGCTCCGGTCGTGGCCAGCTCTGCCAACTCCAGCATGCGGGTCTCCTTCAACGGCGGTGCGGGATCGCCGGGCAGCGAGCCGGGCATAGAGCCGGGCTTGAGCCGAGCGGCGAGCCGGGCCGCGTGCGCACCCGGCTCCTCGGCCGCCGCCGATTCCCCCCACGGACAGATCGGGCAGGCGGATCAGCCTAGGGCAAGTCGCCCGCCCCCGTCCCCGGTTCGGCCCCACCCACCGCGGCTGCCGCGTCCGCGGGTCCAGCGGACCATCTTCTGCCCGATTCCGGGCAGGATATGGGAAGTCGGGGGCCGCGTCGCTACAGTTGCGGCATGATCACTGCCTCGGCACTGGGGTCCTTCGCGCTGATCGTGGGACTCCTCACCCTCACACCGGGCCTCGACACCGCCCTCGTCCTGCGCACCGCCGCCCTGGGCCGCCGCAGGCGCGCCTGGGGCGTCGTCCTCGGCATCCAGACCGGCACCCTCGCCTGGGGGGTGCTCAGCTCGGCAGGTCTCACCGCCGTACTGACCGCCTCGCACCTCGCCTACGAGACACTCCGCTGGGCGGGCGCGGCCTATCTGGTGTGGATGGGCAGCCGCATCCTGGTGTCGACCCTGCGCCGACGGCCTGGTGCGGACCCCGACCAGGCCGAGGCCGGGACCGGGGCCGCGCCCGCGAACGAGCCCGAGGCGGATGCCGGCGACGGCTTCGGGAGCGGCTGGCGCCAAGGCGCTCTGACGAACCTGCTCAACCCCAAGGTGGGCGCCTTCTACATGGCGGTCCTGCCCCAGTTCATCCCGGCCGGCGCCGCGCACCTGCTGACCGGCACCCTGCTGGCCGGCGTGCACATCCTGCTCGGCCTGCTCTGGTCGGGCGTGCTGATCGCATGCGCCCGGGCGCTGCGCGTCAGGCTCCAGCGCCCCTCGGCACGCCGGATCCTCGACCGGGTCAGCGGCACGGTCATCGCAGGCTTCGGCGTGCACCTCGCCCTCGCCGACTGACCGGGCGGCCCGCAGGCTGCCGACGTAGCCTGGCGGCATGCGTGAGCACGATCTTGTCGTCATCGGTGCGGGATCCGGCAACGCCGTCATCGACGAGTCGTTCGCCGGCCTCGACGTGGCCATCGTCGAGGAGAGGTGGTTCGGCGGCACCTGCCTGAACGCGGGCTGCATCCCGAGCAAGATGCTCGTCCACACCGCGCACGTGGCCCGGACCGTCGAGGAGGCCGGCACGTACGACGTCGACGCGGAGCTGGCGGGCGTGCGCTGGCGGGCGGTGCGGGACCGGGTGTTCGGACGCCTGGACGCCGACCGCGAACAGGGCCGCCGGGATCGCCGCGAGACGGACTTCGTCACCGTGTACGAGGGGACGGCAAGCTTCACGGGCCCCCGGGAACTCCGGATCGACGGCCCCGACGGCGTCGTCGGCATCAGGGCCCGGCAGATCGTCATCGCCGTCGGCGGCCGCCCGTCGGTGCCCCCGCCCGTCGCCGGTTCCGCACTGCCGTACGAGACCTCCGACACCGTCATGCGGATCGACGCCCCGCCCCGCCGCCTGGCCGTCCTCGGCGGCGGGTACATCGCGGCGGAGCTCGCCGAGGTGTTCGCCGCCGCCGGCAGCTCCGTCGTCATCGTCGAGAAGGAGGAGCTCCTGCTCGGCCCGCAGGACCAGACGGTCGCCGAACGGTTCACCGAACTGGCCCGTTCCCGCTTCGACCTCAGGCTGGGCCGGGAGGTCACCGAGGTCGGCGGCCGCCCCGGCGCGCTGCGGCTGAGCCTCGACGACGGTTCGACGGTCGAGGCGGACATGCTGCTGGTCGCCGCCGGCCGCGTGCCCAACAGCGACCGGCTGAACCTCGAGGCCGCCGGGATCGCGACCCGCGACGACGGCCGCATCGTCGTCGACGCGTACCAGCGCACCACCGCGGAAGGCGTCTTCGCACTCGGAGACGTGTGCACACCGGTGCCGCTCAAGCACGTCGCCAACCGCGAGGCCCAGGTCGTCGCCCACAACCTCCGCCACCCCGACGACCTGATCGAGGCCGACCACGACCTGGTACCGGCGGCCGTCTTCACCCACCCCGAGATCGCCTCGGTCGGCGCCACCGAGCAGGAGTGCCGCGAGCGCGGGCTGGACGTGCTGGTGGGCGAGGCACGGTACGAGGACGTCGCCTACGGCTGGGCCATGGAGGACACCACCGGCTTCTGCAAGGTGCTCGCCGAACGGGGCACCGGCCGGCTGCTCGGCGCCCACGTCATGGGCCCGCAGGCACCCGCCCTCATCCAGCCCCTGGTCCTGGCTATGACCGCGGGCATCGACGCGTCCACCCTCGCCAGGTCCCCGTACTGGATCCACCCGGCGCCCACCGAGCTCGTCGAGAACGCCCTCCTCGACCTCGACTTGTGACCCCGCGCGTGAGCGCGCCGGGCCGGGACACAAGCGCGGTGTGCTGAAACTACTCCTGACAGCCGTCCTCGGCTCGAGGGAGGCGCTGCGCCCGGAGCTCCAGCAGTACTTCATCGAGCGGAACTTCGACGGCCGCCCGTTCGACCGCGACACCCGCAGCATCGTCTACGAACGGGCCAAGGGCACCGACGCGGAGGAGCCCTTCGGCACCGAACTCGACCTCTACCGGTCCGGCAGCGAGTACCTCGTCCCGTCCATGGCCCCCCGCCCCGTGAGCACCACCCCGCCCCGGGTCCGCATCGGCGGCCCCGACTGCACCCGGCCCTACGACATGGCCCTGCTCAACGTCTCGGCGATGAGCTTCGGCTCGCTGTCGGCCCAGGCGGTACGCGCGCTCAACACCGGGGCGCGGCTGGGCGGCTTCGCCCACGACACCGGCGAGGGCGGCCTGTCGGATCACCACCTGCGGCCGGGCGGGGACCTCGTCTGGGAGATAGGCACCGGCTACTTCGGCTGCCGGGCCGACGAAGGTGGCTTCGACGAGCGGAAGTTCGCCGAGAAGGCGGCGCACGAGCAGGTCAAATGCGTATCGCTGAAGATCAGTCAGGGAGCCAAGCCCGGCATCGGGGGCGTCCTGCCGGGGGCCAAGGTGAACGCGGAGATCGCGAAGGTCCGCGGGGTGCCGCAGGGCGAGCCCGTCATCTCGCCGCCCTTCCACCGCGTGTACTCCACCCCGCGCGAGCTGGTGCGCTTCCTGGCCCGGATGCGCGAGCTCGCCGACGGCAAGCCCGTCGGCTTCAAGCTGTGCGTCGGATCGCGCCGCGAGTTCCTCGCCGTGTGCAAGGCCATGCTGGAGGAGGGCAGCACACCGGACTTCGTCATCGTCGACGGTGCGGAGGGCGGCACGGGCGCGGCGCCGCTGGAGTTCGTGGACAATGTCGGCCTGCCGCTCGGCGAAGGGCTGATGGCCGTGCACAACGCCCTCGTGGGCTGCGGGCTGCGCGACCGCGTCCGCATCGGGGCCGGCGGCAAGGTGGCCACCGGCAGCGACCTCGTCAAACGCCTGCTCCAGGGAGCCGACTACACCAACGCCGCCCGCGCCATGATGTTCGCGATCGGCTGCATCCAGGCCCAGCGCTGCCACACCAACACCTGCCCCGTCGGCGTCGCCACCCAGGACCCGCGGCGCGCCCGCGCCGTCGACATCACCGACAAGTCGCAGCGCGTACGCCGCTACCAGGAAGCCACGGTCAAGAGCGCCCTCCAGATCATGGCCGCGATGGGCGTCGACGACCCGCGCGGACTGCGCCCCGACATGCTGCTCCACCGGGTGGACCCGCACACCGTCCGCTCCTACGCCGAACTCCACACGTGGCTCACCCCGGGACAGCTCCTCGCATCGGCGCCCGCCGACTGGGCATCCGACTGGCAGGCGGCCGACCCGGACCGCTTCACCCGCTGAACCCGGCACCCGCAGCACGGTGCCGCACCGGACCGAGGGGGCATTCCCATGGCACGCACCGTCGCCCAAGTCATCGTCGACGCACTTGGGGAACTGGGCGTCCAGCACGTCTTCGGCGTCGTCGGAGACGCCCTGAACCCACTGACCGACGCGATCCGCACCACGGACGGCCTGGACTGGGTCGGCTGCCGGCACGAGGAGGCGGCGGCCTTCGCCGCCGGAGCGCAGGCCCAGCTCTCCGGCACCCTCGGGGTGTGCATGGGCACGGTCGGACCGGGCTCCGTACACCTCCTCAACGGGCTCTACGACGCCGCCAAGAGCCGCGCCCCCGTCCTCGCCGTCTGACCTGGGCGATCAGGAGCTGACCGACGACCGCCCCCTGCGGTTCGCCCTCGACCGCTCCGTCACCCGCCCGGACGATCCGGCCCTCACCGAGGCCGCCGCGCTGCTGAACTCCGCCTCCCGCGTCACGCTGCTCGTCGGCCGCGGAGCCCGCGAGTCCCGCGCCGAAGTGCTCGCTGCCGCGGAGCGGCTCGCCGCGCCCATGGTGCTCACCCTCAAGGCGAAGGAGGGCTTCGAGGACGGCAATGCCTTCCAGGTGGGCCAGACCGGCCTGATCGGCAATCCCGCCGCCGTCCACGCGCTCGACCACGGCGACGCCCTGCTGATGCTGGGCACCGACTTCCCGTACCGCGACTGGTATCCGCAGGGCTGCAAGGTCGTCCAGGTCGACACCCGCGAGGAGAACCTGGGCCGCCGGGTCCCGGTGGACGTGGGCCTGACCGGGGACGTGGGGGCGACGCTGCGGGCCCTGCTGCCGCTCCTGGAGGAGACCGCCGACCGGACCCACCTGGAGGACGCGCGCGACCGGTTCGCACGCTGGCAGGAAGGACAGCAGCGGCTGGCCGATCCGGCGCACGAACGCCGCTGGACCGGCAGGCTGCGCTCGGCGCTGGACAACAGGGACCACCAGATCCGCCCCGAGGCCCTGGCCGCCGCGGTGGACGCGTACGCCGCCGAGGACGCCGTGTTCACCTCCGACACCGGTATGGCGACCGTCTGGCTCTCCCGCTTCGTCACCATGCGCGGCAGCCGCCGCCTGATCGGCTCGTACAACCTCGGCTCCATGGCCAACGCCATGCCGCAGGCCCTCGGGGCACAGCTGTGGGCGCCCGACCGGCAGATCGTCGCCTTCTGCGGCGACGGCGGGCTGAGCATGCTGCTGGGCGACCTCATGACGATCAGGACGTACCGACTGCCCGTGAAACTCGTCGTCTTCGACAACCGGCGCCTCGGCATGGTCAAGCTCGAACAGGAACAGGCGGGCCTGCCCGAGTTCGGCACGCAGCTCGACAACCCCGACTTCGCCGCCGTCGCGACCGCCCTCGGCCTCACCGGCATCCGCGTCACCGACCCGGCCGACCTCGAGGACAGCGTGCGCAGGGCGTTCGAGACTCCGGGCCCGGTCCTGCTCGACGTCCTGACCAACCCCGAGGAGGTGGCCGTGCCCGGGAAGCCGACGGTCAGTCAGGGGTGGGGCTTCGCCGTCGCCAAGGTCAGGGAGATCCTTCCGGGCGGAGGGGACTGACCGGCCCGTTGCGGGGTACCCGCGGGGCGGGCGCCGCCCGCTCGTACGCACGCAAACGACCCGAAGGAAAGGGCATCTCGATGACGATGACACAGTCACACCGGAGCAAGTCCCTCCGCACGCCGACGGAGCTCCGTCGACAGGCCGCCCACGCCCGCGAGGAGCTCGGCCGCATGGTCGGCGCGCTGGCCTCCAAGGAGCGGGCGGTACGGGCCACCGGCCGGGCCGCGGCCACGGCACGTACCCACCGCACCGCGTGGATCGGCGCCACGGGCATACTGGCCGCCGCCCTGCTCGCCCGGCGGTCCCGGCGTTCCCGGCCGGCCGCGCGGGCGGGACGGGCATGGCTCCGACGGTGAACGCGGCCCTCCCGGAAGGCGCCGTGCGGGATGCCGGCGAGGACGGACGGGACGAGAGCGCGGACGAACGCGCCGACCGGCAGTGGCAGGAGCTCATCCAGGAGATCCGCGTCGCCCAGACCGGCGTCCAGATCCTCTTCGGATTCCTGCTCACGGTCGCCTTCACCCCCGCCTTCCAAGGGCTCGCCCAGACGGACAAGTCGATCTACATCGTGACCGTGGTGCTGGGCTCGCTGGCGACGGGCGCGCTCATCGGGCCGGTCGCCTTCCACCGCATCGTCTCGGGCCACCGCATCAAACCAGAGGCGGTCGCCTGGGCCGCGCGCCTGACCTTCACGGGCCTCGTCCTGCTGCTGGCCACCTGCACCACGGCCCTGTTCCTCGTCCTGCGGGTCGCGACCCACAACGCCGTCGTGCCGTGGCTCGTCGGCGGCGTGCTCGCCTGGTACCTGCTGTGCTGGTTCGCGCTGCCCCTGTGGGCGAGGGTCCGCGACACCACCGGGCAGCGGTGAGGATGCCGCGGGGGCCGAAGGCTGAGCCCGGGTTCAGCTTCTCCGGCCCCCCGGCCCGGGGCGGGGCATTCTGTGGTGATGCGTCTGCTTTTGGTGGAAGACAACGCCCGATTCGCCGACCTGCTCCGTCAGGGTCTGGCCGAGGATGGGTTCGAGACGGAGTGGGCCTCCGAGGGGCGGGCCGGCCTGCGCCGCGCCCTGGAGCGCGGGTACGACGTGATCGTGCTCGACGTGATGCCGCCCGTGCTGCACGGCTACGAGCTGCGCGCACGGCTCCGGGCCTCGGGCGATGACACACCGGTCCTGATGCTGACCGCCAAGGACGGCGAGTACCACATCGCCGAGGGCCTGGAGACGGGCGCGGACGACTACCTCGTCAAACCGTTCTCGTTCGTCGTGCCGGCCGCACGCCTCAAGGCGCTGGTCCGGCGCGGCGGACGGCACAGGCCCACCGGATGGCAGGTCGGTGACCTCGAACGGTTCACCCGCCTCGACGCGGCCCGCAGCCGCGACCAAGGCGGCGCGGGCCTGGGTCTGGCCATCGCCCGCGCCATCGCCACCACCCACCGGGGCAGGTGTCGCTGCGCATGCGGGAGGACCGCAGCTACGCCCTGCGCCGGGCCCTGTTCCCGCCACCGCCGCTGGGCGAGGATCCCCTGGACGTCCTGCCGCCCCGCCTCGGAGGACCGGATGAACACCGGGCGCAGGCGCGGTGCATTCCCCCGAAATCGGCGGCACGCCCTGGCCAGTGAGGCCCGTGACCAGCGAGTATGCCTGCCATGGCCATCGACAGGGATCTCGTTTCCGTACGCTCGACGCGCTCGACGCCGCTGGTGTTCGGTTCGGGGGCGGCCATCGGTGTGCTGGGCGGGATGATCGGACTGGGCGGCGCGGAGTTCCGCCTGCCGCTGCTGATCGGCCTGTTCGGCTTCGCCGCGCTCTCGGCGGTCATCCTGAACAAGGCGATGAGCCTGGTCGTGGTCCTGGTGGCGCTGCCCGCCCGCCTGGTCGCGGTACCGGCCTCGGAGGTGGCCGCGCACTGGCCGGTGGCGGCCAACCTGCTCGCCGGCAGCCTGCTGGGCGCCTGGGCCGGCGCGTCGTGGGCGGTGCGCATGCGCGGCTCCACGCTCTACAAGGTACTGGCCGGTCTGATGGTGCTCATGGCCGTGGCCCTGCTCGTCACGCACACCACCACCCTGGAGACGCTCGCCCTGCCGCTGTGGGCGCAGGTGCCGTCCGGAGTCGTGGCCGGCTTCGGCATCGGGGTGGTCGCGGCGATCATGGGTGTGGCCGGGGGAGAGCTGCTGATCCCGACGATCGTGCTGCTGTTCGCGGTGGACATCAAGACGGCGGGCAGCCTCTCCCTCCTGGTGTCGCTGCCGACCATGCTGGTGGCCTTCGCCCGCTATAGCCGAGACGGCAGTTTCGCGGTGCTCGGCGCGAACCTCCGGTTCACCGCGATCATGGCCGCGGGCTCGATCGCCGGCGCCGTACTGGGCGGGCTGCTCCTGGGCGTGTTCTCGGACCTGGTGCTCATCCCCGTGCTGGCCCTGATCCTGCTCGTCTCCGCGGTCAAGCTCGCACGGCACGCATGAGCGCAACGGGCGCGCCCCCTCCCGCTACTCCCCCCGGCTACCGCTGACGGGTGCCTGCCAGGGCGTCCGTGCCGGGGGTGCAGTGCTCCCGCAGCGCCGCGAGCTCGGCGGTCGGCAGCCGGCGGGACGCGCCGCGCCGGCTGCCGTCCAGGCGCGAGACGCCTACGTCGAGCCACTGCGGGAGCGGCTCGACGCCGATGAAGGCGGCCAGTCGCGTCAGCTCCGCGCGGGGCTCGTCGAGCAGGTCCTCGTAGGCCAGCGTGGTCCGTAGCGGCGCGGGCACCTCGTCGAGATGCGCCACGCCCCGCACGACGATCTCCGACCACAGCGCCGCGAAGCCGGCCGACGGCAGGTCGCGATCCCGCACCAGCGCGCCATCGAAACGCTCGGCCAGCAGCCCGGACAGCTCGGGCGGCAGGGACCGGACCTGTTCCTCGGTCAGCTCCTCGACGCGCGCGGCGCCGGTCCGGGCCAGGATGTCGCGCAGCAGGTAGATCAGCCGGTAGCCCGTGTGCCGGCTCATGGACAGCGCGCAGTCCGGCCCGTCCCTGAACAGGTGCACGAAGCGTGCCTGCGGGAAGGCCCTGCGCAGCAGCGGCACCCGCTCCAGCGAGTAGCCCGACCGCTCGACCACCGCGCTGCGCCCGAACCGCGTGCACAGGAGCCCGAACAGGGCCTCGTAATGGCCGACGGCGGTCCGGTCCGGCCAGCCGCACACCTGCTTCTCCAGCTCGTCGAACAGGCCGTCCGGGTCGTCGGTCAGGTGCGGAAGGACCATCAGGGACAGGGCGGGGATGCCGGTGGTGTCGGTCGCGAAGCGTCCGGGACGGCGGGTGTAGACGAACTCCGGCATCGGCACCCCGCTCCGGATCATCCGCTCGAACACCGGATTGGGATCGGCCAGCAGCCGCCAGAACTCCCGGCCCGCCAGGACGCCTTCCGGGAAGCCGCGGCTCTGCACCGACGACAGCAGTTCGTTCAGGCTGAGCACGTCCCGATGCGCGTTGACGATGCCCGACAGCGCGGTCGACCCGCTGCGGCCGGTACCGACCACGAACGTCAGAGTGCGCATATGGGCAATTCCCTTCGACTACGACTACGACTACGACCACGACTACGACCACGACCACGACTTCGAGCTGTACCGATCGCCAGCAGACTTCCCCGAGCGCCACCACCCGACGCCTGTCCGTCCCGATCCGCCCCGGTCAACGCGTGGGCATACCCGCCGGGCACGGGTACGTCATGTTGTTGACACCTGCCGGACGGCGTGCGACAAAGACTGCAGGGCGTGTTCGCCACCTACTCCCTCGTCTGAGGTGCGCTTCTCCTCATGACGGGGCCGCCGTACCTGCCGGTGCCCTCGCCGGGGCCGGGGTCGGGGCCGACGTCGCGCGCATTTCACCGTCTCCCATCCGAGACTCGCCGAACAGCGGGCAAACCACCGCGTATGTGAACGGACAACTCTGCCTTGACCATGATTCCCGGATCCCGTGTTCCCGGGCGGACCTGGACCGTCCGTCTGACCGGCCACGGCGACCACACCGTCTCCGTCAGCTGCAGCACCGAGGCGTGCCGCATGCCGCCCCGCTCCAAGGACACGACGGCCATGCGGCGCTTCGCCGCCGAGCACGTCCGCGCGCACGCCCGGCTCGCGACCGTGCGCCCCAACGCCGCGTGTGCCTGCCGGGCCGCCGAATGCGGCTACCACGAGGACACCAGAGCCGCCTGCACCGGTGCCCCGCTGCTCGTGCTCATCCACAACCCGGCCGTCGGCCAGGTCTGGACCCTCGCCGAGATCTGCCAGGGCTGCGCACCGCTGATCTCGCACACCGCCGTCCTCGGCCGGGCCCAGCGCCCGACGGCCGCCCGGTCCTCGGCGTCGGCCGCCGCTCCGCCCGCCGCGGCCTCGCCGGCGCCGGCGCACGTCGCCGTGGCCGGCGGGTTCTCGTCTCCGGAGGCCGCTCCCGACGTCGTGTCCCGCCGTCGCCCGCACCGCGGTGGCCCCCGCCGCGCCCGCTGAAGCGGGCCCGGGCGGTGGGGGATCCGCCGGGCCGCTGCCGTCGGGCCCGTTGCCCGGGGACGACGGTACGAGCGCAGTCGCCGGGGGTTCGCCGGGCGCGGCCCGGGTGCCCGGCCGCGGAGGGACCGGGAACCCGGGACCGGCCGGGTTCCGTACGGAGCCGGGCGGCAGCCCGTCGTGCGGGCGGGCCGGCCGTACGGCGCCGGGGGAGGTTCGCCGTACGGCCGAGGCCCGCTCCGGAAGCCCCCGACCCGCAGGGGGCGGCTTCCGGTATCCACGCGTCTAACCCGGTTCTCCTCCGTCAAACGCCCCCGTTCCTCATGTGCTGAGAAGGCGTCAAGACCCGGCGTGCCCCCGGGAGTACCAGTCCAGGACGCCCGATCGAGGCGCGGGCGGTACGCATCCCGCATGAGTGGCCCTCGGACGCATGTCTACCGCGGATGCGCGAGGCAGTTGACACGGGTGTGGGCGGGATCGGTCGGCAGGGACGGCGCTGCGAGCGAGGGTGCCCTGCGTGACCTGCGGATTTTCCCGCGTCAGGGCCCTTTGGGCGCAAGGCTTTCGGATCATGCTCAGGCGGGACTACAGCATCGCTCTTCTCCGGGGGTGCACAGTCTCGTGCAGTCCCGCGAACTGCTGCCCCTCTCAGGTACCCCGACCGGATGCCGGTGACCGCCCAGGCGTCACGGGCATCCGTTCACCCGCCCGCGCTTCTTGCACGGGGTCGCAGCACAGACCCTGATTTACGGAGACGGACCGAATGAACCCCCATCAGACCACGTCACTCCTACTAGGCCTCGCCGCCATCGTGATCCTGGCACGCGTACTCGGCGCACTGGCCCGGCGATTGGGCCAGCCGGCGGTGATCGGTGAGGTGCTCGCCGGCATCGCTCTGGGACCGACCCTCTTCGACGGAGCGATCTCCGACGTCCTCTTCCCCGGAGACATCCGGCCCCTGTTGAGCGCCCTGGCCGCGGTCGGCGTCGCGGTCTTCATGTTCATAGTCGGCCTGGAATGGGACGCCACGCTCATCCGCGGAAGCGGCAGCCTCGCCGCCTCCGTCTCGTTCAGCTCCATCCTCGTGCCGTTCGGCCTCGGCATGGTGCTGGCGCTGTACCTGATGGACGAGTACGGCACCGGAGACCAGACCGCGTTCATGCTGTTCATGGGCATCGCCATGTCCATCACGGCGTTCCCCGTACTGGCCCGCATCCTCACCGACCGCAAGATGACGCGTTCCCCGCTGGGCGTCGTGGCGCTGGCCTGCGCCTCCATCGACGACGTCCTCGCGTGGACCGTGCTCGCCGGAGTGGTCGTCCTCAGCGGCTCGGGCGGCGCGGACGAGTGGCGCATCCTGCTCGCCGTCCCGTACCTGCTCGGCATGCTCTTCGTCCTGCGGCCCATGCTGCAGCGCTACGCGGACCGCCGCCCCGAGCTCCGGCTCACCCCGACCGTGTTCGCGTGCGTCGTCGCCGGGCTGCTGCTGTCCGCCGCCGTCACCGAGTGGGTGGGGCTGCACTACATCTTCGGCGCCTTCCTCTTCGGTGTGGTCCTCCCGCGCACCGGCACCGAGCGGCTCCGCTCCGAGGTCCACGACCGCCTCGGCGAGATGAACGGCACGCTGCTGCTGCCGGTGTTCTTCCTCGTCGCCGGCCTCAAGGTCGACCTCTCGGACCTGGACATGGGCGGGCTGGGCGCCCTCGCGCTGATCCTCCTGGTGGCCGTCGGCGGCAAGTTCACGGGCGCGTTCGTCGCCGCCCGGCTGAACCGGATGCCGGTGCGGCAGTCGGCCGCGCTCGCCGCGCTGATGAACACCCGAGGGCTGACCGAGCTCATCGTCCTCAACGTGGGTCTGCAACTGGGCTTCCTGTCCCAGGGCCTCTACTCGCTCATGGTCGTCATGGCCGTGGTCACGACCGCGATGGCGGGCCCGCTGCTGACCTGGTTCATCGGCAGGCCGAAGGACGACGACCAGCACAAGTCGTCCGGGACGCCCGAAAAGACCGAAAAGGCCGAGAAGGCCGAGCCGGCCGAACGCACGGCCGGAGCGGTGCGCACGAGCCTGTAGCCGCCATCCGGCCCGGCAGGGCGGGGCAGCGCGAGCGCCGTGAGCGGGGCCGCCACCGACCGGTGGCGGCCCCCTTACGGCCGCGGCGGCCTGCCCGGCCTAGCCGGAGCACTTGTGGTTCTGCCGGGCGGTGAGCTGCCCCTGCACGAAGGCATCGGTCTCCGGCGTGTAGGGGCCGCCGTGGTCGAAGAGCAGGTCGGTGATGCGCTGCCATTCCGCCACCTCCGCATGCGTGCCCTCGTCCGCCGCCTCCAGGTCGCCCGCGGCCTCCTCGGCGGCTTCCAGCGCTTCGGCGGTCTGGTGGTGCGTCATCCCCTCGGCACGTCGGCGCACCCGGTCGCGGGCGGCCCGTTCCCCGGGGGTCGGCTCGTGCGGGTCGTTCGCCGGTGCGGTGTCCTCGGTCATGGGTGGTGCGCCTTCCGTTGGAGCTGTGGCGGATCTCCGGCCCGTGTGGCGACGAGGACGGGCTCCGCCGCCGGACTACCCTTCAGGCCCATCGTCCCGGAGGAGCGGCAGATGACCGATACGACCACCATCGACCTCGGACCACAAGCCCGGATCGTGGCCGGTCTCGTCGCGGGCGTCCCGGACGCCCGCCTCGACGGCCCGACGCCCTGCCCCGAGTACGCGGTCGGCGACCTGCTGGGCCACCTCGCCCACCTGACCGTCGCGTTCCGCGACGCCGGCCGCAAGGACCTGGGCCCCGCGACGGACACGGACCCCGGAGCGGCCGTCCCCGCCCTGCCCGCCGGCTGGCGCGAGGAACTGCCCCGGGTCCTCGGCGAACTGGCCGAGGCCTGGCAGGACCCGGCGGCCTGGACCGGCATGACCCGGGCGGGCGGCCTGGACCTGCCCGGCGACATCGCGGGTGCGGTGGCCGTCGACGAACTGGTCGTCCACGGCTGGGACCTGGCCCGGGCCACCGGCCAGGAGTACGCACCCGACCAGGCCGCCCTGCGCGCCTCGTACGCGTTCCTGCTGGCGAGCGCCGAGGACGAGAGCCGCGCGGAGATCTTCGGCCCCGTCGTCCCCGTCCCGGACGACGCCCCCCTGCTGGACCGGGCCATCGGGCTGAGCGGGCGCGATCCGCACTGGACCGCCTAGCCGGCGCCGCCGTCGGCCGAGTGCGGACGGGCGTCACGCGGGAGGGGCGCCGTATATCTCGTCCTCGTCCCAGCTGCCGATGACGGGATCCTGGTGCACCGTGCCCGGGTGCCCCTCGGGCAGTACGCACGAGGCCTCGTACTGCTCGTCGTCGAAGAACCGCGCCCCGATCCCGCACGTCCGCTCCGCCATGGTGTCCGCTCCCTCCGCCGGCCGCCGATGGGCCGGACGAGCTGTCCAGCGATACGGGACCGGTGTCCCGTCGTTGCACGAGCATGACTGATTTCATGGTGCAGATTCCTGCGGACTGGCTGGCTCGGGTGTTCCTCGCGCTGCGCCGCGGGGCATCGGGCGGCGCGCAGGCCGTCGCCGAGGAACTGAGGCCGTTCACGGAGAAGCCCGGCCAGCGGGTGCCGGTCCCCAGGACCACGATGCTGCGGACCGAGTTGGCGCTGCGGCGGGAAGCGGAGCTGGCGAGAGTGCAGAGCCGGCGCGCCGAACTGTCCGACCACGCCGAGTTCCTGGTCCGGCAGCGGCTGGCCGACCAGTAGGGAGGCGGCCACGTGGCGCGGGCCCGGGCAGAGCGCCGGGTCCGCGCCACGGCTGCCTCAGCGGATCCGGTGCTCCGTCCAGAACGGGCCGAGGTCCCGTGCCGTCGCGGCCTGCGCCGCGCGCTTGAAGTCCGCGGTGGTGGTGACGCCCAGCCAGTGGTCCCGCACGTAGCCGCGCAGCATGCCCGCCATCGCCGGGCCGCCCAGGACGCGTTCGAGGTCGTGCAGGGCGCAGGACCCGCGGTGGTAGACGACCCGGTACTCCGAGCGGCGGCCGTCCGCGAAGTAGGCCAGCGAGCGGATGAGGGCGGCCGTCGCGCTCGGCCACGGCCCCTGGTCCTCCCAGCAGGTGGCGGTGTCCTCCCGGTAGTACAGCTCGGTCGCGTACTGGGCGAAGGACTCGTCCAGCCAGGGCGATGCGAACTGGTCGTTGCCGACGATGCCGTAGAACCACTGGTGGGCGATCTCGTGGACGACGGCCGAACCGCCCGGTTCGGTCCACAGCAGGACGAGGCCCGGGAACTCCATGTTGCCGAACTCGTCGAGGTTGTCGCTCATGACGAGGTCGAGCTCGCCGTACGGGTAGCGCCCGAACCGCTGCCCGAACTCGTCGACCGAGCCGATGGCGTCCTTCAGGTCGGTGGCGACGCCCTCGGGGGAGGTGGCGGCGGTCCAGTAGGCGTTCAGCCGGACCCCGCCGGGCGTCGTGACCGTCTTGGACCGGAAGGGGCCCGCCGCCCACGCGAAGTCCCGCACCCCGCGCGCCACGCTGGTGCTGACCGTGCGGCCCGGTCCGCCCGCGCGCCGGGTCGTGGTGCCCGTCGCGGGAACGACGAGCGCGCTGGGGTGGTCGAGGACGACCCGGAAGTCACCGGCCAGGGTGTGGAAACTCTCGCCGAAGCCGACGTCCGGGTCGAGGTGCCGGCCCTGGGCGTCGCGTACGGACAGCAGGGGCAACGCGTTGCCGAGGTAGCGGTGCGCGCCGTCCTTGCCGAAGCGGTGGACGCGGTCCGGGACGGTGATCTCGACGTCGAAGGAGACGCTCGTGCGCGCCCCGTACGGCAGCGG
This sequence comes from Streptomyces sp. NPDC058525, assembly GCF_042719495.1. Taxonomy (NCBI): domain Bacteria; kingdom Bacillati; phylum Actinomycetota; class Actinomycetes; order Kitasatosporales; family Streptomycetaceae; genus Streptomyces; species Streptomyces sp. NPDC058525. Next base: position 10,572 of record NZ_JBHXNP010000002.1, on the reverse strand, counting down.
GGCGGGCAGGTCGATCCGCAGTGCGGTGCAGCCGACGGTGAGCGGTCGCGGAGTTCCGCCGGTGACCCGGGCCACCCGGACCGGGGACGGGCCGTCCGGGGTTCCGCAGCCGGCGGTGCCGTTGCCCCACAGCCGTACGTCGACGGAACGCAGCGGGGTGCGGGCGGCATTGCGGAAGGACACCGTCTGGCGTCCGGTCCACCGCGAGCCGTCGGAGTCGGCCCGCAGGGAGACGTCGTACGAGGGGCGGTCGGGGGTCGCCGCGCTCACCGGGGCGGCGGTGTCCGCGGCGTCCGCGGTCTCCTGGGCCGCGGCCGTCGGCGTCTGCGGGACGAGCAGCAGCACGGCCGCGAGGGCGAGTAACGGTGTACGCCAGTGCCTGAGCGAAGTCATGGCAGGCACGCTAGAACGCCCGTACGCCCGGACGCGCGAGTTCCGGGGCAGAGCGGCGGGCCAGAGCGGTGGGGCAGAGCGGCGGCGCGCAGCGGCCTAGCCGCTGCCGCGTACGGCGCTGAGCAGTGCCGACGTCGACGCCATGCGGGTCGGGGGCTGCCAGGTCCAGGTGCGTACGGAGGTGAAGCCGGCCGCCCGGACCGTCTGCGCGAGGGCGGGGAGAGCGGTGGGGAGCCACTTCTCGTGTGCGGCCAGGACCATGCGGCCGCCGGGGCGCAGGACGCGGTGGAGTTCGGCGAGGGCGGCGGTGAGGTCGGGCCAGAGCTGGAGGTTGTTGACGGAGATCACGACGTCGGCGGAGGCATCGGGCTCGCCGGTGCGGGCGGCGGTGCCGGATACGAGGCGCAGCCGGCCCCGGGCGATCACGGGCGCGCAGCGGCGGCGGGCCATGGCCAGCATGACGTCGGAGGGGTCGACGCCGATGACGTGTGCAGAGCGGCGGGCCGCGGCCGCGAGCCCGATCCCGGGGCCGGGCCCGAGGACCAGGACGGTGTCCCGTTCGGTGGGCGCGGCGAGGTCGACGACGTGCTGTTCGGTGGCGGCGTTGCCGCGTGCCATGAGCCGGCCGCCGAGCCGGCCGAGCAGCCCGCTGGGCCGGCCGAACCCCCGGGTCAGGAGGCGCTGGGTGATGCTCTGCACCCCTCCATGCAAGCACGTACGCCGATCCGCCGGGCCGAGGGCAACCCGGTCGGGCCAAGCGCGGGCGGCCCGCTGCTGCGAATGGCCCAGCGGCGGGACACCGGACAGGCGGCGGGCCGGAGGGGAGGCCTAACCTCGCTGCCAGACACATTCGTTCGCGAGGCTTGTGGAGACGTCATGTCCCGTCAAGGCCGCCGGCGGGCCGTCGCCTGCACGAGCATCGTCACCGCCGGCCTGCTCCTCGCCGGGTGCGCCCTCGCCGCGCCCGCGCCGCCGCGCCAGGCCTCCGGCAGCAGGGCCGAGACCGAGATCGCGGTGGGCGCCTACCTCCACTACGGCTCGCCCGGCGTCGAGCGCATGCAGGAGCTGTCGCACTGGCTCGGCGGTACCGAGCTGCGCGCGGGGCACACCTACCTGCCCGGCGACACCTGGGCGAACATCGAGGGGGCACCCGATTCCCTGCGCACCTGGGCGCGGTGGCGCACGGCGCGCGCCGACCGACTGTTCGTCCTGAACGTGCCGATGCTGGAGCGCAACGAGGCCGGCGTCCCCGACGCCCGGGTCGCCGAGCTGCTGCGCTCCGGGGCGCGGGGCCAGTACGACCGGCACTTCCAGCGGCTGGCGAAGCGGCTGGTCGCCCTCGGGGTGCCGGACACGGTGGTCGTGCTCGGCTGGGAGATGAACGGCTTCAACTACACGCATCGCTGCCGGCCGGACCCCGAGAACTGGAAGCGGTACTGGCGGCGCATCGTGGCCGCCATGCGCACGGTGAAGGGCCAGCGGTTCCGCTTCGACTTCGCGCCCAACCGAGGCGGCGACGCGATCGCCTGGACCAGGTGCTACCCCGGCGACGACGTCGTCGACATCATCGGCATGGACTCCTACGACCAGCCGCCGGGCCACTCCTTCGACGAGCAGGTCACCCAGCCGTACGGCCTCCAGCAGCAGGTCGACTTCGCGAAGGCGCACCGCAAGCGGATCTCGTACCCCGAGTGGGGGCTGTTCCGCAACGGCGACAATCCCGAGTACATGAGGGACATGCTGGCCTGGATCGCCGAGCACAGACCGCTTTACCACAGCATCACCGACTACTGCCCGCACGGCGTATGGCAGTGCGAGCAGAACCCGCGCTCCACAGAGGTGTTCAGGGATTTCCTGTCCACGGAACAGGACCGGCGCTCGCCTGTTCGCCTTCGACCGTGAGCCCAAGGGCCGTGACCTGGTGGGATAATCGGCCCGGTGGACGTAACGAGAGCTTCCTGGGTCAACACCACGCACGATTGGTCCGGCGTCGTCGATGCCGAGCATCTGGCGGGCATCCGGCGGAGTCCCGCGGAGTTCTCCCCGGGTGGGGCGTGGCATCTCGTGCTCGAGGTGCTCGCCTACGCTGCCGACGAGGCGTCCGGCCAGGGCGGCGGAAACTGCCTGGTCGTGCTCCATCCCGACGGGTCCGTCTCCGTCCGGGACGACGGGCGGGGGACCGACACGCGGGTGGACGAGCACGGCCGGAACGTGAAGAAGCCGGTCATGGCGACGAAGGACCTCCGGTTCTTCGACTTCCCGGAGGCCGAGGCGCTGCCCGACGGCCATCCCCGGCGCGGCATGTCCGTGGTCGCGGCGCTCAGCGAGTGGCTCGTCCACACCAACCGTCGCCTCAACGGGGCCTGGACCCAGCGCTACGAACACGGTGTGCCGGTCACCGGTCTCGAGCCCGCCGAGACCGACGGCACCACCGGGACGCTGGTCCACTTCCGGACGGACGCTTCGGTGGGGTCGACGGCCGGACCGGCCGCCGCCGACCTCGCGGCCCTGGCCGGAGCCTGGCCGCAGCTGGCGGTCCGGGTCGACGACCGGCGCGGAGGCTGACCGGCGGACGGATGCCGCGGCCGCGGCCGGTCAGGGGGTGCCGAGGTACGGCAGGGCGCGGGGGTGGGCGGGCCGGGTGTCCCGGCGCAGCAGGTCCCCGTACGACTCGCGGCGGACCACCTCCCGTGCCTCGCCGTCCCGGACGAAGACCACGGGGGGCCTGCGGGCCCCGTTGTAGTTGTTGGCCAGCGAGTAGCAGTAGGCGCCGGTGACCGGTACCGCGACGACGTCCCCCGGCCGCGGGTCGCGCAGCGGGACCCCGCGGATCAGGGTGTCACCGGACTCGCAGTGCCGGCCGACGAGGTCGCAGTCCTCGCCGCCGCCCACCCGGTTCACCACCGTGGCCTCGAAGCGCTGTCCGTACAGCATCGGTTCGAGGTTGTCCGCCATCCCGCCGTCCACCGCGACCAGCGGCCGCAGTCCCGGCTTGACGTTGACGACCCGGTACAGGGTCACGGCGGCCTCCGCCACCAGCGACCGGCCCGGCTCCAGGATCAGCCGGGCGTCCTCGGGCAGGTATGCGCGCGCGGCCTCGGTGAGGGTGCGGACGTACTCCGCGACGCCCGGCGGCCGGTCCTGGTACGTGTACCGGACACCGAGCCCGCCGCCGACGTCGTAGACGGGATGCCGGCCGAGCTCGGCACGGGTCCCGACCACCTCGACCGACTTCCGGAACGGCTCGGTCTCCATCAGCTGCGAGCCGACGTGCACGTGCAGGCCGTCCAGCCGGAGCCGTCCGCTGCGCCGGACCCGCTCGGCGGCCTCGACCGCCTGGGCCGCGGTGAGCCCGAACTTGGAGCCGCGCCCGCCCGTGGCCATGGCGGCATGGGTATCGGCATCGACCTCGGGCACCACCCGCAGCAGCACCCTCTGGACGCCGGTGACCAGCTTTTCCAGCCGGTCGATGTCACCCAGGTTGTCGATCACGATCGTGTCCACGCCCGCGGACACGGCCATCGCCAGCTCCTCGTCCGTCTTGGCATTGCCGTGCATGACGACGAGTTCCGGATCGGCCCCGGCGGCCAGCGCGGCGACCAGCTCTCCGCCGCCCGCGATGTCCACGCCGAGCCCTTCCTCGACGAAGGTGCGGATCACCGCGGTGCACGGGAACGACTTCGACGCGAAGACCACTTGGCTGTTCGGCCAAAGCTCCGACAGCGCCCGCCGGTAGGCGCGCGCCCGGACGCGCAGGGCCGTCTCGTCCACGACGAACGCGGGCGTTCCGAAGCGCTCGGCCACATCGGAGAGCCGGGCCCTCCATTGTCCGATTCCACAACGCCACCGCCGGACCCGGACGACGCCCCCGCCACCTTGGGCGGCGTGCTGCGGGCGGCCGGCGCATCGGCTCCCCGCGTGCTCACCGCCCCGGCCGGTTCCGACGTTCCGGTTCGGGGCACGGTCATCCACGACCCCGGCGACCGGCTCCCGGACTCGCCCGGCGGCGTCCTGCTCCTCGTCGGCACCGACCCGGCCGACCCGCGCCGGCTCGCCCTGCTCGGCCAGGCCGCGGCCAGGGGCTTCACCGCCGTCGTGGTCAAGCGCCGGGGCCAGGACATCCCGCGGTTCGTACGCGAGGCCGAGGTCCAGGGCATCGCCGTGCTCGCGGCCGACGACGACCTGCCCTGGCGCACCGTGGACGCCGTGCTCAGCAGCGCACTGTCGGGATCCGGAGGGCCCGAGTTCACCCCCGCACCGCTGGGCGGCGGGGAGCTGTACGCCCTCGCTGACCATCTCGCGGCGGCCGTCGGGGGCGCGACCGTCGTGGAGGACCTGGCCCAGCGCGTGATCGCGTACTCCAGCGTGCCGGACGTCCGCATCGACGCCTTCCGTGAGCGGGGCATCCTCCGGCGCCGCGTGTACGACCTGCCGGAACTGCCCATGCAACGCGGCCAGTACCGCCGGGTCCTGGCCTCACCGGGGGTGGTCCGGTTCCCCGCGATCGGGGAGGAGTTGCCGCGGGCCGCGTTCGCGGTGCGCGCCGGGACCCTGCCGCTGGGCTCCCTGTGGGTCATCGAACCCGAATCGGGGATGACCGAGGAGGGCCTGGCCGCACTGGCGGAGACCGCCCGGCTCGCCGCCCCGCACCTGCTGCGGCTGATCACCCTGCCCGAAGCGGAGCGCCGACTGCGCCGGGACGCCCTCCTGTCCCTGCTCACCGGCTCAGGCGCCGTCACGGAGGAGGCCTCCGCACTCCTCGGCCTGCGCCGCGGCAGCGAGTTCCGGCTGCTGGCGCTCGCACCCCCGCGCCCGGTCGCCGGCCACCCCGGCCCCACGCCCTCGGCGGCGGCCGCCGCGACCCTCCTGGAGCACGCCGAATCCGAACTGGTCCGCCAGTGCGCGGCCCACCGCCCCGACGCCACCGTCGCCGCCACCGGCGGTGTGCTGTTCGTCCTGCTGCCCCAGGCCGGGGCACTGCACGCCGGCCGCCGGTTCGCCGAGGCGGTGCTGACCGCGGTGCGCCGGGCCGTCTCCCCGGATGTGACCGCGGCCCTGACCCGGGCGGCACTGGACGTGAGCGAGCCGGCCTCCCTGCGCAGGGAGGCCGAGGCGGTGTTGCGGGCCGTCGCCGAGGCACCCGCCGGAGCCCCGGTGGCGATGGCACCGGACGTCCGCCACCGGATGCTGCTCGACCGGGTCGGCGACGAACTGGAGCGCGATCCGTGGCTGCGGCCGGCCGAGGTCGCCGCGATGCTCGCCCACGACGCCCTGCACGGCACCGGCTACGGGCCGTCGCTCACCGCCTGGCTGGACGAGGTCGGCGACGTCGCGGCGGCCGCCGGCCGGCTCCAGGTGCACCCCAACACCCTGCGCCACCGACTGCGCAGGGTGCGGGAGTTGTTCGGCCTCGACCTCGACGACCCCGATGTCCGGCTGGGTGCCTGGCTCGAGCTCAGGCGCGCGGCAGGTCCGCGGGCTCGCTGAACCCGTCCCCCTCCCGGTCCTGAACGTCGGCGGAGCCGTCGGCCGACCGCTCCGGTCTCGATCGGCCATGGACGGGGGAGCGGCGCCCCGGTACGGCCGGACCGCCCCGGCGGCCCGCGGTCACCGTGCGGGGCGGTCGCCCGGAGTCAGTCGAACACGGTCTCCCGCTCGGCCAGTTCGCGGTCGATCAGCTCCTGGACGGCGGTGCGCGTGGTCTCGCTGAGCCGCCGGGCGGCGTCCCGGCGGGCGGCCAGACCGTCCGGCCGGGGCGGCGCCGGGATCGGTTCCCCGACGGTGATCGTCCAGTTGGACGGCAGCGGGAACGGCGTCGTGACCGGGAAGTACGGCACGCCGAGGATCCGGGCGAGGGTCGGCACCTCCCCGAGCTTGGGGCAGGCCTCCTCAGCGCCGACGATCCCGACGGGCACCACCGGGGCGCCCGAGCGGATCGCGGCGACGGCGAAGCCGGGGCTGAAGGACCGCAGGCGATACCGCTCGGTGAACGGTTTCTCCAGTCCGGCGATGCCCTCCGGGTACACCCCGACGAGCCGGCCGGCGTTGAGGTGCTCGACGCCGGCCGTCGGACCGATGGGGAGCGCGCCGTTGCGGCGCGCGTGCCGCCCCAGAATGGGGGTGCGGAAGACGAACGGGGCCGCGAGGAAGCGGACGCGCCGGTCCAGGGCCCTGCCGAGCACCTTGTCCAGTACGAACGCGTCGAGGCCCCAGGCCCCGGAGTGGTTGACGGCCACCACGGCCGGGCCCTCGACGGGGATGTTCTCCAGGCCGAGCGCGACCACCCGGAAGTAGTCGTCGACGAGCCAGTCGAGGAAGCGGTCCAGCGCCACGCCCCCCGCTTCGCCGAGCAGCCGTTTGACGGAGCCGAGTTCCGCCCCCGTCGCTTTGATCATCTCGGCCACGCTGTCCTTCACCATCGGAGCTCACTGTTCCCTCGCACGTCACTCGACCGGGTGTCGGCGACACGGTTTCCGCCGGTTCAACGGCCGTGAGGTCTGTTGATCACGGCCGTTCGGGACACAACCGCGTGAATTTCCTACGTTCGAGGCCGAGACCGAGGCCAGGGTGGTCAGTCCGACAGCCGGCCCGCGGCGCTCCGTACGTCGGCGGCGGCGCGCGAGCACCGTTCGGCGTGCGCCAGGAGGACCATGCGGAACCGTTCGCCGGCCTCGCTGCCGTTCCAGCCGGTGTCCGCGGCGCAGGCGGCGAGGCTCTCGGCGTGCCGTTCCAGCCGGTCCGCGCCGACGCGCCCCCGTACGCCGTACTCGGACAGCGGCGCGGCCACCGCCCGACCGGTGAACCGCGGAGCGAGGTCCGCGGGACGCACCTCGGCCGCGATCCCGCGGACGACCTCCCGGCAGACGAGCGCGGCGAACCGTGCGAGGGCGCAGCCGGCCGGGTCCGCGCACAGCGCCCGGGCCGGATCCGTGGGCCCGCCCTCGGTGGCGGGCCCCAACAGCGTGGGCAGGTAGAGGATCTCGTCGCCGGCTGCGAGGGCCACGCCGTCGGCCCCGAGCGGCGCGCGCACCGGGTACACCACGGCGGACAGCGGCGGATACCGGTCCAGCGCCTGCTCCACGGCCTCGGCGGCGGCCTCCTCGTCCGAGTCCGCTCCGGTACCGGCCGTACCCGCGCCGAGCAGCTCCAGGGCCCGGAGCGCCGGAGCGCCGGTGGCCGCCGACACCAGGGCCAGGGCGTGCGCGACGGCCTCGTGGATGTCCGGGTCGCCGTCCCGGCCCCGGGCCGCCAGCCGGTCGGCCAGGGAGCCGGGCTCGGGGGCCGCCACGTACGGTGCCAGCCGCCGTCGTACGGCCGCCGCCCGCGAAGCCCCGTACGTCCGGCCGCCCGTGGCGCCCGTGGCGCCCGCCTCCGTGACCAGCTCGCTCAGCAGGGTGTCCTCGGACGCGCCCGCCCCCAGCACGACCTGCCGGCTCAACCGCAGCATGGCGGCGCGCCGGCGGTCCGGGTCCGTGGTGCCGTCCTCCCGCCGGGCACCGCGCAGGTCCACCAGGTGCCGGGCCACCTGGGCGGTCAGCCCGTCGCGTTCGTCCCGCGTCAGTACGTCCCACGCGCCCTCGGGAGCCGCGTGCGGGGACAGCGCGTACCGGAGGCCGTCGGCGGCGAGACCGTCCGCGGGCCCCAGCGCCCCCGCGGCGTCGGCACGGGTCAGCAGGTTTTCGGCGTCCGCCCGGGTCAGCGGCACGAGGAAGGTGCCGAAGGGCGTGCGCAGCCGCACCGGGCGCCCGTCCCGGCCGCCTCGCAGGTGCGCCATCAGCCGGTGCGTCAGCCCGTCGAGGGTCAGCGCGTCCAGGCCCAGCACGCGCGCGGGCAGGTCCGCCCACGGCAGGCGGCGGGCCACCAGCGCGGTGCTGAACAGGATGTTCTCCAGGGGCCAGGCCGTATCGGGCCGTGACGCCGTCACCGTCGCGGTCGCGGTCGTGCCGTCGGCTTCGGTCATGGGGCGGTCTCCCTCGTGGTCACTTGTCGCGGAGCATGTACGGCTGGTTCCCGACGACTTCACCGTCGTAGACCTTGATCAGTTCGTTCACCCGGTCCCGGTGGTGCGCCATGTCCCCCCGGAGGGTGTCGGAGTAGGCCTGCGGCGCGTGGGAGAGCGGGTAGTCGTAGGACTCGTCCAGCCAGGTCAGCTCGGTCCAGGCGGCGGGGATGTCGTTGGGGGAGGCGGGCCCGCGCCCGTCGAGCATGGGGATCACGTCGTGCTTGTTGACCAGGCTGATCACCTGGGTGGTGTGGTCGGCCGGGCGCTTGTTGTCGATGGGGGAGCCGAGCGTGACCACGTGCGTGATCCGGTAGGTGGACGCCAGCTCCACGTCCATGGCCAGGTTCATCGCCGTCAGCCCGCCCAGGCTGTGCCCGACGAACATCAGCTCCGACCCGGCCGGCAGCCCGGCCCGCCGCAGCAGCTTCCGGGCGGCGCGGGTGTACGTCGTATCGGAGCGCAGGCATCCGTCGAAGGCGCCGATCAGATCCTGCGGGGTGCTGTTGCTCGGCAGGCCGAAGCTCGTACCGGGCAGCAGCAGTACGTGCCTGACCTGGCCGTCGGCGCACTCGACGCGCCGCAGCAGCACCAGCCCGTGGTTGCCGAGCGCGCCGATGTCGTTGATGTAGCTGACGATGTCGTTGCGGGAGGTCCTGAGGACCTTGGCGAGGATGGCGTCCGGCTCGGTCCGCTCGGCGCGGCCGGGACCGGGGTTGAGGTAGCGGAGCACCGAGCTCGGCAGCCCGAAGAAGGGGTCCGTGGACGGCACCCCGCCGGCGAGCGTCACCCAGGAGAAGTCGTCGTTGACCGGATTCTCGTCGAGCAGCCCCAGCAGAGCCAGCAGCTCCATGATCACGGGGCTGACGGTCGTCAGGGCCCGGGTCACCCCCAGCCGCTCGACCAGCGCGTGCAGCGCCTTCAGCGCCTCCCACCGGTCTCCCGCCACCATGGCGTCGGTGAGCCGCCTCGCCAGTGCCGAGTCGAGGTTCGGGTGCTCGGCCGCCGCCGCCTCGATCCTCAGCGCGAAGGCGTCCACCGCCATGGCCACCGCGGCCGGGCGGCGGTAGGTCATGCTCCCCGCCATCCGGGCCAGCTCCCCGACGAGCCCGCCGTTCGGACCGAACCCGAGCCCCGAAGGGCTGGTCAGCGCCCGTGCGCACGACACCGCCGTACCGAGTGCCCATCCGGGACGGCGCAGGGCGGCCAGTCCGAACCGCCAACTGCTCAACGCCCCGGTCAGTTCCCCACCGGCCCGCTTCGCGGCGAGGGCCGCGTCCGCCAGCAGCACGGACGCGGCGACCAGCAGCTCCGCGTCGGGTCCGGCGGCCGCGGGCCCGGCGGGCCCGGCGGCGACGGCGGCGGAGCCGATCGTGTCGACGGGCGACCTGCTCTGCCCCGGAATGGGCTGTGTTGCTTCATCGACCACCTGAGGCGTCACGGTCCTCCCTCTCATCGCTGTGCGGTCTCACCGCGCTGCCCGCTTTCGCCAGGCATGCTGGCATCTCAGGAGATCCACTTCGCGCGTGCGCGGGGTCTCGGGCAGGCGCGATCCGGTCCCCGGAGCGTCGGTCGCCGGCCGGGGCCGGGCCTCCGGGGCCCGATTCCACGGGGCGCGGGGCGGGTGAGGCCGGGCCGCGCCCGCCCCGCGGGATTGCGCCGGCCCGGAGGATGAGCGGCGGAGCACGGTGTTGACGCGTGCCTGCCTCGGCCTGCGAGGTCCGGCCGGACGCACCGGCGCCCGACGCCGTCGGGCCGCCAAGGGAAGGGAGCCTTCGGAGCGGCTGTTTCCTTCGATTCGGGGGTGGGGAGTGGCTCGGACCACACCGACAAGAGGGATGAATCGGACGCGGAGGGTGACATTCGGGCCGCCCGGCGGTGACCCGCCCCACAGGACCCAGGTCACATACGAACCGGGATAGTAGACCTTAAACGTCCCCTACACACCCTCTCGCACCGCCTCCCACCTGCGCGGATATCCGAAGCCGGGCCGGGGGGCCGTTCCGCCCCGGCTGCGAGGACCACTAGTAAGCGGGGTCGTTGCCAGGGGGTCGGGGGGTCTGTAGAACTGGATGAGTCGCAAGGCGGCAGGGGTGCTTCACCCCCCGCCGACGAACCCCTCTCCTCCGCGTGAGTGGCTCACGCATGTCACCGGCATGCCGCGACCGTCCCTGTCCCCT